>NZ_JBRRDW010000027.1:0-68139 GCF_056759895.1 Stenotrophomonas sp. STEN038 | reverse complement strand
GCCGAGCCATGCTCGGCTGGAGCCTTGCCAGGAAAGCCTCTGCCGAGCATGGCTCGGCACTACATTTCCGCCCCCTCCCTTTCGCGTAGCGAAGCGGAGGGCTGGGGGGGGGGCTTCGCCGACCGATGAGCCATGGCTTCGCGGCGTACGCCGCTCCCACAAAGGCGGGCCTGCCGGTAGTGCCGAGCCATGGTCGGCAAGGGCGGTGCCGGGAAAGCCACTGCCGAGCATGGCTCGGCCCGACGGATCGGGCGGTTTGACTCGGGGTCTGTTTCGAACTAATGTATTAGCACGCTAATACATTGATACATGATGAAGTCACGCCCTGACATTGAACGAGAGAAGCCCTCCGACGCCCCGCTGAAGGCTTTGGCGCGGGCTTTGGCCGCGCTGGACAGGCCACAAGACGTGCAGGCCTTCCTGCGTGACCTGTGCACGCCGGCCGAGCTGGAGGCCATGGCCGATCGCTGGCGAGTGGTCCCTTTGCTGCGCAAGGGTGTGCCTTATCGCGAGATCTATGACCTGACCGGGGTGAGCGTCACCACCATCGGCCGGGTCGCGCGTTCGCTCGAGCACGGTGCCGGTGGCTATGCCGCCGCCATCGATCGCCTCGCCACGCGCAAAACCGAATCCAACTGAGATAACCCCATGAGTGCTTCAACCTCTGCCCCGGCACGCGACCGGTTGCGTATCGCCATTCAGAAAAGCGGCCGCTTGGCCGATCCCGCGCGTAGCCTGTTGGCAGCCTGTGGTCTGAGCTGGCGGCAGAGCCGCGACAAGCTGTTCTGCTTCGGCGAATCGCTGCCGGTGGACCTGCTGCTGGTGCGTGATGACGATATTCCGGGTTTGATCGCCGACGGCGTCTGCGACCTCGGCGTGGTCGGCTTGAACGAGCTGGACGAACAGACCAAGGCCCGTCGCCAGATCGGCCTGGCGGACGCTTACCAACCGTTGCGTGGCCTCGGTTTCGGTTCCTGCCGATTGATGATCGCGGTGCCGGAAGACTGGGATTGGCAGGGCGTGCAGATGCTGCAGGGCAAGCGCATCGCTACCAGCTATCCGGCCATTCTTGCTGCATGGCTGAAAGACAAGGGTGTCGACGCGCAGGTCGTCGAGTTGTCCGGTTCGGTGGAGATCGCACCAAAGCTCGGCACGGCTGAACTGATCTGCGATCTGGTTTCCAGCGGAGCCACTTTGGCCGCCAACCAGCTCAAGCCGGTGGAAGTGCTGCTGGAAAGTGAAGCGGTGCTGGCCGGTCCAGTGCACGAACTGGACGACGCCCGCGCAGGTTTGATGGCAATGCTGCTGCGTCGCCTCGACGGCTTGAGCAAGGTGCAGGATCAGAAGCTGCTGATGTTCTCAGCCGCCGAGGATCGCGTTGAAGAACTGGCCCGCTTGCTCCCTGATGCCGAGCCGTTGCTGCGTTTGCCGGGGCAGGGTGATGCCGTGCGCCTGCAGACCATGTGCAGCGGCGCGCTGAGTTGGCAGCGTCTGGAAGAGCTCGAGCGCGCCGGCGCGCAGGGTTTGATGGTATTGGCGGTGGAGAAGTCGCTGGTATGAACATCCTCGATTGGAAGGCGCTCGACGCCAATGCACAGGCCCGCGCTCTGACCCGTCCAGTACAGACCGTAGCTGCACAGACCCGCGATTCCGTCGCCGGTTTGATCGAGCAGGTGCGCATGCGTGGCGACGCTGCGTTGCGCGATATCACCGAGCGTTTCGATGGTGTCGCGCCGGAACGCTTTGAAGTCAGCGAAACCGAATTCGCCGCCGCCGAGCTGGCAGTGTCGGCCGAACTGCGCATCGCCATGCAGCAAGCTGCAGATCGCATCGATACCTTTCACCGTGCGGGCATGGCACAGCCCTACAGCGTGGAAACCGCGCCGGGTGTGATCTGCGAAAAAGTGATCCGCCCGATCACGCGGGTCGGCCTTTACGTGCCGGCCGGCAGCGCACCGTTGCCTTCGACCGCGCTGATGCTGGGTGTACCGGCCAAGCTCGCCGGTTGCCGCGAAGTAGTGCTGTGCACGCCGCCGCGCAAGGATGGCACCGCTGATCCTGCAGTATTGGTTGCCGCGCGACTGACCGGCGTGCACCGCGTCTTCAAGATTGGCGGTGCGCAGGCAATTGCCGCAATGGCATATGGCACTGAATCTGTGCCGTCCTGCGACAAGTTGTTCGGTCCAGGCAACAGCTTCGTCACCGAAGCCAAGCAGCAGGTGGCCCAGGCAGGCGCTGCTGCCATCGATATGCCTGCCGGTCCGTCGGAAGTGCTGGTGATTGCCGATGCTGGTGCCAATCCCGCTTTCGTAGCTGCCGATCTGCTGTCGCAGGCCGAGCACGGTCCGGATTCGCAGGTGCTGCTGCTCAGCGACGATGCGGCGATGATTGCCGCTGTGCAGGATCAGGTGGAAGCGCAGGTTGCGCAGTTAAGCCGCGAGGCGATTGCCCGTCAGGCGCTGGCCGCTTCGCTGCTGGTCAAGGTCGACTCGATTGCGCAGGCGTTTGAAATCTCCAATCGCTACGCCCCGGAACACCTGATTCTGGCCCTGCGCGAGCCGCGGCAATGGCTGGACAAGGTGGAAGCGGCGGGCTCGGTATTCCTTGGCGATTACACCCCGGAAGCGCTGGGTGACTACTGCTCCGGCACCAATCATGTGTTGCCCACCGCCGGTGCCGCGCGCGCCTATAGCGGTGTCAGCGTCGCCAGCTACCAGAATCAGATCAGCGTGCAGGCCGCCAGCCGCGAAGGGATCACAGGCATAGGCCCATGCGCGCTGACCTTGGCGCGTGCCGAAGGCTTGGGTGCACACGCCAATGCGGTGGCGCTGCGGCTCGGAGTCGCACCGTGAGCGTGCTCGATCTGGTTCGTGAGGACCTGCGCGACTTCGGCGGTTATTCCTCCGCGCGCAGCGCCAAGCTGCAGGGCGAAGTCTGGCTCAATGCCAATGAGTCGGCCTGGGCAAATCCTGGCGACGCAGGTGCCAGTTGCCGCCGCTATCCTGACCCGCAACCGCAGGCACTGCGCGAGCGCCTGGCCGGCCTCTATGGCTGCCAGCCCGAGCAGTTGCTGATCGGCCGCGGTAGCGATGAAGCCATCGATCTGCTGGTGCGCGCTCTGTGCGTTCCCGGCCGCGATGCGGTGCTGTACACGCCGCCGGTGTTCGGGATGTATGCGGTCAGTGCGCGGCTGCAGAATGCACCCGCACTGGAAGTGCCGCTGCTGGATACCGAGGCGGGTCTGGTGCCCGACATCGACGCCATCATCGCCACTGCAAAGCAAGGCAATGCCAAGCTGGTGTTCCTGTGCTCGCCGTCAAATCCCGGTGGCCTGAGCATTCCGCTGCAGCAGGTGCAGGCCGTGGCCGAAGCGCTGCGCGGCCAGGCGCTGGTGGTGGTCGACGAAGCCTATGGTGAATTTGCCGATGAGCCATCCGCCACCACCTTGATGGATCGCTTTGACAATATTGCGGTGCTGCGTACCTTGTCCAAGGCGCACGCCTTGGCCGCAGCGCGAGTTGGCAGTGTTATTGCCGATGCCGCGCTGATCGCCGTGCTGCGGCGCTGCCAGGCCCCGTATCCGATTCCCACGCCATGCTCTGCCTTGGCGCATGCTGGCCTAGACGACGCAGCCCTGACGCAGACCCGCGCCCGCATCGCCACCGTGCGCAGCGAGCGCGACCGGCTGCGCATGGCCTTGGCGCTGCAATCTTGTGTACGCCATGTATACGGCTCGGATGCGAATTTCCTGCTGGTGCGCTTCAACGATGCCGAGGCGGCGTTCCAAGCCTTGCTGAACGCGGGGGTGGTAGTGCGTGATCAACGCGCTGCACCGCAGCTACAGGATGCGCTGCGCATCACCCTGGGAACCCCCGAACAGAACGACCGCGTCCTCGACGCACTTGCCACGCTGGAGCTCACCGCATGACCCCCATCCTGTTTGTCGATCGCGATGGCACCTTGATCGAGGAGCCGGCCGACTTCCAGATCGACGCTTACGAGAAGATCCGCTTCGTCAGGAACGTGATCCCGGCAATGCTGAAGCTGCGTGACGCCGGCTATCAGTTCGTCATCGTCTCCAACCAGGACGGCCTCGGTAGTGAAGGCTACCCGCAGGCCAGTTTCGATGGCCCGAACGACCTGATGCTGCAGATCTTTGCCAGCCAGGGCATTACCTTCCGCGACGTGCTGGTCGACCCCAGTTGGCCGCAGGACAACAGCCCCAACCGCAAGCCGGGTATCGGCATGATGGTGTCGTATCTGCAGGACCGCAGTATCGATTGGGCGCGCTCGGGCATGGTTGGTGATCGGCCGACCGACATCCAGTTTGCCGACAACATGAAGATCCGCGGCTTCCAACTGCGCACCGAGCAGTTCGGTGGTGAGTGGGATTGGGATGCCATCGCACACGAGCTGGCCGACGCACCACGCCGCGCCACCGTGCAGCGCGATACCAAGGAAACCCAGATCCGCGTATTCGTCGACCTGGACAAGGTTGCCAGCTCGAAGATCAACACTGGCTTGCCTTTCTTTGATCACATGCTGGACCAGATCGGTCGTCATGGTGGCTTTGCCCTGGAGGTGGAAGCCAAGGGTGACCTGCATATCGACGAACACCACACCATCGAGGATACCGGTCTCGCGCTGGGCCAGGCCTTGCGCGAGGCCCTGGGTGACAAGCGTGGCATCGGTCGCTATGGCTTCACCTTGCCGATGGACGAGACCCTGGCCAGCGCCGCGTTGGATTTCAGCGGTCGCCCGTATTTCGTATTCGATGGTGATTTCAAGCGCGAGCGTGTTGGCGATATGCCGACTGAGCTGGTGCCGCATTTCTTCCGCTCGCTGTGCGATGCCAGCGGCTTGAACCTCAACCTCAAGGTTGAAGGCGAGAATGATCACCACAAGGTTGAGGCCTGCTTCAAGGCCTTGGCCCGCGCTTTGCGCCAGGCCATTCGCAAGGAAGGCACCGAATTGCCGTCGACCAAGGGGGCCTTGTGAGCAAGGTCGGTCTGGTTGATGCCGGCGGCGCCAACCTGGGCTCGGTGCGCTATGCACTGGAGCGGCTGCAGGTTGATGTGCAGATGGTGCGCGAGCCAACGGATCTCGCCGGCCTTGAGCGGGTAATCCTGCCGGGTGTGGGTGCTGCGGCCGAGGGCATGCGGCGCTTGCATGCGCAGGGGCTGGTACAGCCGCTGCGCGAGCTGCAGTTGCCGCTGATGGGCATCTGTCTTGGCATGCAGTTGCTGTTTGAACGTTCGGAAGAGGGTGATGTTGAATGCCTGGGCCTGCTGCCCGGCATCGTCCGTCGCCTGCACCCTGGCGTTGGGGTGCGCGTGCCGCATATGGGCTGGAACAAGTTGCTGGCCTTGCGTGAATCGCCTTTGCTGGATGGTGTTCCGGTCGGATCAAGCGCTTACTTCGTGCACAGCTACGCCGCGCCGGTTACCTCGGATACGGTCGCTGCCTGTCATCACGGCGGCCTGTTTACCGCGGTGGTACAGCGCGAGCGCCTGTGTGGCGCGCAGTTCCATCCCGAGCGTTCGGCTGGCCCGGGCGCACGCATCCTGCAGAACTTTCTCGAGATTGCCGCATGAGTTTCACTGTCTACCCCGCGCTGGATATCCGTGATGGCCGCGTCGTGCGCCTGCTGCAAGGCGATTACGCCAAGCAGACCACTTATGGCGACGATGCCTTGCCGCGCGCGCAAGCATTTGCTGCGACCGGCGCGAGTTGGATGCACCTGGTCGATCTGGATGCAGCCAAGGCCGGTGGCTATACCCTGGCACCCTTGCTGCAACAGATCGCAGCCACCACCAAGCTGAAGGTACAGACCGGAGGCGGGGTGCGCGGTCGCGATGATGTGGCGCGCGTCCTCGAAGCAGGCGCCAGTCGCGTGGTGATCGGCTCGCTCGCCGTGCGTCAGCCCGAACAGGTGCTGGCCTGGCTGGCTGAGTTTGGTGCCGAGCAGCTGACCATCGCGCTTGATACCCGGCAAGGCGAGGACGGCGTATGGCGCTTGCCGGTGCACGGCTGGACCGAAACCGCGGACGTGACCCTGGACGAACTGGCCCAGCGCTACGCGCAGGCTGGTATGAAGCACCTGCTGTGCACCGATATTTCACGAGACGGCATGCTGTCCGGACCGAATATCGAGCTCTACGCGCACTTGGCGAAATTGTTGCCCGGCGTGGCTGTGCAGGCGTCGGGCGGCGTGCGCGATGCTGACGACATCCGTGCGGCCAAGGCGGCAGGCTGCGGTGGCGCGGTGTTGGGCAAGGCGCTGCTGGAGGGGCGCCTGCAACTGGATGAGGCCTTGTCATGTTGAGCCGGCGCATCATTCCCTGCCTGGACGTGCGCGAAGGCCGCGTGGTCAAGGGCGTGAAGTTCCGCGACCATATAGACATGGGCGACATCACCGAGCTCGCGTTGCGCTACCGCGATCAGGGCGCTGATGAGTTGGTGTTCTACGACATCTCCGCCAGCCCGGAAGGCCGCTCGGTGGATCGCGCCTGGATCGAACGGGTGGCTCGGTTGATCGATATTCCTTTCTGCGTGGCGGGCGGTATCCGCGATGTGGAAACAGCGCGTGCCGTGCTCAATTCCGGCGCCGACAAAATTTCCATCAATACCCCGGCGCTGGAGCGACCGCAGCTGATCGCGGAATTGGCTGAGGCCTTTGGTGAGCAATGCGTGGTGGTCGGCATCGACTCCATCCGCGAAGCCGACGGCCAGTGGCGAGTACGCTCCTATACTGGTGATCCAAGCAAGACCCGCGCCGAAGCCAGACTGACCCTGGATTGGGTGCGTGAAGTCCAATCCCTCGGCGCAGGTGAAATCGTGCTGAACTGCATGGACAGCGACGGCGTGCGCAAGGGGTACGATATTGCACAGTTGCGCCAGGCCCGGGCGCTGTGCACGGTTCCGTTGATCGCCTCTGGCGGCGCGGGCACGCCGCAGCATTTCGCCGATGTATTTGAACAGGCCGACGTTGACGGGGCTTTGGCTGCCAGCGTGTTCCACTCCGGCGCCATCGCCATTCCGGAACTGAAGCAGTTCCTGCGCGAACAACAAATCGAGGTTAGGGATGTCTACTGAATTCAACCCGGTTGATCCGGCTGCATTGGACTGGAACAAGGTCAACGGCATGATCCCGGTCATCATCCAGGACGAGGCGACGCTGCGCGTGCTGATGCTCGGCTATATGGATCGGGATGCCTTGGAGACCACACGCAGCAGCGGCAAGGTCACCTTCTTCAGCCGCAGCAAGAAGCGTTTGTGGACCAAGGGCGAGACGTCCGGCAATCACCTTGAGTTGGTCGACATCCGCAGCGATTGCGACAACGACACCTTACTGGTCACCGTGCGCCCGCATGGCCCAACCTGCCACACCGGCGAGACCAGCTGTTTCAGCGCCGCACCGGGTAATTTCCTTGGCGCCTTGAATGCGCTGATCAAGCAGCGCGAGCACGACCGTCCGCTTAACAGCTACACGACCAAGCTGTTCGAGAAGGGCGCGCGCCACATCGCGCAGAAAGTGGGCGAGGAGGGTGTCGAGACTGCACTGGCCGGTGTCGTGCAGCGCGATGACGAACTGCTGGGCGAATCCGCCGACCTGCTGTTCCACCTGATCGTCTTGCTGCGCGCACGCGGCCTGTCGCTGGACGAAGCCATCGCCGTGCTGGAAGGCCGCCACGCCAAGGCCGCAGAAAAGGCGGCCAGCTGAGCAACTGTAGTGCCGAGCCATGCTCGGCAAGGGCTTTACAGGGAAAGCCAAGCACCACCGGTAAGGCCCAGCCGAGCATGGCTCGGCTCTACAGCCGTTGCTGATACCTGTCGCCACCTGCAGCAATGCCTTTGCAGCATCGCGGGGCGATAATGGCCGCCTGCCCATTGTTGCCGAGACATCCATGCGCCCACTCCTGTTGCCCGCCCTGTTGCTGGCCTGCGCGCCATTTGCGGCAAGTGCCTCCTGCGTTGACGGCACGGTATTCCTCGACAGCAACGGCAATGGCCGCCAGGACGCGGGTGAAAAGCCGCTGGCGGGCATCCGGGTATCCGATGGCGAGCACATCGTCAGCAGCGGCCCGGATGGTCGCTATCAGCTGCCTGCCTCCAGCCAGGCCAACATCTTCATCATCAAGCCAGCGGGCTACAGCGCTGCCAAACGCGCCGACGGCCTGCCGGACATCTGGCGTGCAGAGGCAGGCGAGGGCGAGGGCCAATGCCGCCCGTTTGCACTTAAGCCAGAGAAGAATGCCCCCGCAAGCTTCCAGGCCCTGCTGCTGGCAGACAGCCAGACCAGCACCGCGCTGGACGTCAGCTATTTCGAGCGCGACATCATCGAACCGCTGCGCGGCAAGCATCAGGCACGCATGGGCATGACCCTGGGCGACATCACCAATGACGACCCCAGTCTCTATCCGGCACTGACCAAGGCGGTCACTTCGCTGGGCGTGCCGTGGCTGCATGTCCCCGGCAACCACGACATGGATCTGGGTGCCAGCAGCGATGCTGATTCACTGGCCAGCTATCACCGCCAACTCGGCCCCGACACCTATGCCTGGGAAGAGACTTCGATGGTGTTCATCGGCATGGATGACATCATCGCCCAACCCGGGCAGAAGCCGGCGTATGTCGGCGGTCTGCGCGAGGACCAGTTCGCCTTCCTCGAGGCCTATCTGCCGACCATCCCGAAGGACAAGCTGGTGGTGCTGGGCTTCCATATCCCGCTGTTCGACCACGTCTACCGCGCCGAAGATCGGGCACGGTTATTCAAGCTGCTGGAGCAGGTGCCGCATCCGCTGATCGTCAGCGGGCACACCCACAACCAGAGCCAGGTGTTCTGGGGCGCTGCACAGGGTTGGAATGGTGCCCAGCCGCTGCACGAGTACAACGTAGGCGCTGCCTGCGGCGCGTTCTGGTCAGGGATCAAGGATGCCCAGGGCATTCCTGATACCACCATGGCCGACGGCACGCCGAATGGTTATGGTTTGCTCAATGTGCGGCCGCAAGGCCAGTACAGCGTGGAGTACCGGGTTGCCCGCGCGCCGGCGGATCGGCAGATCGCCTTGCATGCGCCGAAGGTGCTGCGGCAGGGTGCGTACCCGGCCTGGGGAATCTACGCCAATGTCTTCATGGGCTATGAAGGTTTGCCGGTGGAGTTCCGTGTCGATGGCGGTGAATGGCAGCCGATGAAGCAGGTCAAGCAGGCCGACCCGCACTTGTTGGTGGAGAACATCGCGGATGATCTGGCCAGTGAGCTGCGTGGCTACGACCGCTCGCCCGAAGCCGTGCCTTCCAGCCATTTGTGGCGCGCGGCGTTGCCGACAAAGCTCAGCGAGGGAGAGCATGCGGTGGAAGTGCGCACCACTTTGAATGGTGTGGAGTACCGGAGCAACACCAGCTACCGCTTGCAGACCGCACAGCCGTAGTAGCTGCGGCTATTGTGGGAGCGGTGTGAGCCGCGAAGCCTGGGACGCGTCTGGTTCGGGTATTTTGTAATTTGACAATCTACGAGCTTCGCGGCATACGCCGCTCCTACAAACGCAGGGTGCACGGACGTCATGTGTTGGAAGACAGCGGCAGTCAAATCTACGATTCTCTGCATGGCATTTGCTACGGCCGGTTGCGGCTTTCCGCTGCCTGGCAGGCAATTCAATGTCGAGCCGATGGACCCTGCTCGCAAGCTGATCGGGCAGGTGCAAGGGCAGGGTGCCAGCAGCCCGTTGCTGGGCAGCGAGGTGCTGGTCGAAGGCATCGTGGTGCGTAACCTGATGGGCGACAGCGATGACATCGGTCAGGAGCTCAAGGAAACCCTGGGCGAAGGCGATCGTGGCACGCCCACGATCGGTTGGTTCCTGCAGGACGAGGGCGATGGCAACCCGGCCACATCCGATGGGGTGTTCGTGCTGGATCAGGGCTACGACACCTCGATCAACATGCCGGCCGAGGCTGAGTTCACCATGCGCATGGGGTCGCGACTTCGCACCGGTGATCGTGTAGCCGTACGTGGCACGGTGGTGGAGTTGCCTCAGCAGCAGGTAGCTGATCAGCCACGCAGTACCGGTCATCGGATTTCGCGCGGCGAAGCGGGTGGGACGGTTACCGCCATCGCAGCGATGTCGCTGACGCTTGTCGCCTCTGATGAGCGCGCTGCAGCCATCGTACCTGTCACCGCTGCAGGCAATGGTGACGATGAGTCCCGCGAAGGCATGCGGCTCTAAAACGCCATTGTTACAGCGAACGCCGGCCGTCGCCGGCAAGCAGGACGCTGCAAGCGGCTATCAGGGCTCGCTCGCGATCAGATCACATGCACAAAAAAGCCTCCCCGTTTCCGGGGAGGCTTTCAGGGATCACGCCTGAAGCATCACGCTTCCGGCTTGGCGTCACGCAGTTCGCGGCGCAGGATCTTGCCGACGTTTGTCTTGGGCAGTTCCTTGCGGAACTCGACGATGCGCGGATGCTTGTAGCCGGTGAGATTGGCGCGTGCGAATTCCTTCACCTGTTCTTCGGTGAGGTTGGGGTCCTTCTTCACGATGACCACCTTCACCACTTCGCCCGACTTCTCGTTGGGAGCACCAACGGCAGCAACTTCCAGAATGCCCGGCATCATCGCCAGCACGTCTTCGATTTCATTCGGGTAGACGTTGAAGCCGGACACCAGAATCATGTCCTTCTTGCGGTCGACGATGTAGAAGAAGCCGTTTTCGTCCATGCGTGCCATGTCGCCGGTATGCAGCCAGCCGTCGGCATCCATGACCTTGTCGGTCTCGTCCTGGCGATGCCAGTAGCCCTTCATCACCTGCGGGCCGCGGATGCACAGTTCGCCCACTTCACCCAATGCCACCATCTGGCCGTCGTCGTTCTTGACGCAGGCATCGGTGGACGGGATCGGCAGGCCAATGGCGCCGTTGTACTCCTTCAGGTCCAGCGGGTTGATACAGGCTGCCGGTGAGGTTTCGGTCAGGCCGTAGGCTTCCACCAGGGTGACGCCAGTGACCTTCTTCCACTTGTCAGCCACGGCGCGCTGCACGGCCATGCCGCCGCCGAGCGCAACCTTGAGGTTGGAGAAGTCGACTTCGTCGAAGCCCTCGGTATTGAGCAGGCCGTTGAACAAGGTGTTGACGCCGGTGATGGCGGTGAAGCGGTTGTTCTTCAGCTCCTTGACGAAGCCCTTCATGTCACGCGGGTTGGTGATCAGGTAATTCAAGCCGCCCAGCTTCATGAAGACCAGGCCGTTCGCCGTCAACGCGAAGATGTGGTACAGCGGCAGCGCGGTGATGATCACTTCCTCGCCGGGCTTGACGCCCGAGGCGCTGATCCAGGCCGAGGCCTGCTGCATGTTGGCGATCAGGTTGCGGTGGGTCAGCATCGCGCCCTTGGCCACGCCGGTGGTGCCGCCGGTGTACTGCAGGAAGGCGATGTCCTCGTGGTCCACCTCGACCACCGGCATGCTATGGCGCTTGCCGAGCTTCAGCGCATCCTTGAAGCGGATGGCTTTGGGCAGGTCGTAGTCCGGCACCATCTTCTTCACGTACTTCAGTACGAAGTTGACGATGGGGCCCTTGGGGAAGCCGAGCATGTCGCCCAAGCCGGTGGTGATGACCTGCTTGACCGGCGTATCGGCGATGACCTGCTGCACGGTCTCGCCGAAGTTGTCGACCACCAGCAGCACGGAGACGCCGGCATCGACCAGCTGGTGCTTGAGCTCGCGCGCGGTGTACAGCGGGTTGACGTTCACCACGGTCAGGCCGGCGCGCAGGATGCCGAAGATGGCGATCGGGTACTGCAGGCAGTTGGGCATCATGATCGCAACGCGATCGCCCTTCTTCAGCTGCAGCTCGCCCAGCAGGTAGGCGGCGAACTGGGTGACCAGAGCGTCCGCTTCGCCATAGGTCAGGACCTTGCCGAAGTTGGAGTAGGCCGGGCGATCACGGAACTTGGCGACCGAGGCATTGAAGACATCGGCGACGGAGTGGAATTCGTTGACGTCGATTTCAGCCGGTACACCAGCCGGGTAGCTCTGCAGCCAAGGACGTTCTTGCGTCATCTTCCCCTCCAGGAAATGGAATGATCTAGTGGTCAGGCCCGATCATCGGGCACCGGCGTTATTGTTGCCAGCATACCGTTCCGAATTGAAAAGGCGAAGGGATAGATGATGCGATCAGTCTTCAACTGCGTGCTTTGTGCGGTGATCATGCTTTTGCTGGTCGCTTGCGGCCGCGAACCACCGGAACAGCGTCTACGCGAAAGTTTTGCTGCAATGCAAAAAAGTGTTGAGGCGGGCAAGCCCAGCGGCTTCATGGACGGAGTGGCCGAAGACTTCGTTGGTAACGAGGGCTTGGACCGCGCCGGGATGGAGCGGCTGTTGCGCGGGCAGCTGCTGCTAAACACCAAGGTAGGTGTGCAGACCGGGCCACTGCGGGTGGAGATGGGCGAGGGTGATACTGCGACGGTGCGCTTCACCGTACTGCTGACCGGCGGCAACCAGGGGGTGCTGCCCGAGCGTGGGCAGATGCAGGAGGTGGTGACTGGCTGGCGAGAGCAGGATGGGGAGTGGCAGGTGTATAGCGCGGATTGGGGGCCTGTTGGTGGGGAAGGGTGACTTGCTTGCCTGGTAGGCGATTGAAGGATTTGGAGCTTTAGAGCGCAAAGGCACCCCTCCCCAGCCCTCCCCTTGGCTGCGCCAAAGGGAGGGAGACAAGCCAGGGCTGCTCTGCCCCCTCCCTTTGGCGTAGCCAAGGGGAGGGTTGGGGAGGGGTGCTCTTGCTTCAGCTGCAAAACGACAGTCAACCAAAAAAAGAACGCCCCAAAAAGGGGCGTTCTTTCTACTCAACAATCAACGAAGCAAATCAAGCAACTTTCTTAGCCGCCAGCTGCCGCAATACATACTGCAACAAGCCACCATTACGGAAGTACTCAACCTCCTTGGGCGTCAGCAGCAGCACCTTGGCGGTAAAGCTCTTGCGGCTACCATCGGCCTTGGTCGCAGTAACCGTTGCAGTCTTGGCCTTGCCATCCTCCAGCCCGGTTACATCAAACACTTCCGAGCCATCCAGCCCCAAGGTCTGCGCGTTCTCACCGTCATGGAACTGCAGTGGCAGCACGCCCATGCCGACCAGGTTGGAGCGGTGGATGCGCTCGAAGCTCTCGGCGATCACCGCCTTGACCCCCAGCAGGTTGGTGCCCTTGGCGGCCCAGTCGCGCGATGAGCCAGTGCCATATTCCTTGCCAGCCAACACCACCAGCGGCACGCCATCGGCCTTGTACTTCATCGCCGCGTCGTAGATCGCCAGCTTCTCGCCGGTATTGCTGCCCGGGGCGTAGTACAGCGTGTTGCCGCCTTCTTCGCCGCCGAACATCAGGTTCTTGATGCGGATGTTGGCAAAGGTGCCGCGCACCATCACATCGTCATTGCCGCGGCGGCTGCCGTAGCTGTTGAAGTCGGCTGGCTGTACGCCACGCGACTGCAGGAAGCGGCCTGCCGGTGAATCCTTCTTGATATTGCCGGCCGGGGAGATGTGGTCGGTGGTGATGGAGTCACCAAACAGCCCCATCACCCGCGCGCCATGCACATCGCTGATGCTGCCGACCTGCATGGTCATGCCGTCGAAGTAGGGCGGGTTCTTGATGTAGGTCGAATCGCTGTTCCATTCGTAGGCCTGGCCTTCCGGCGATTCGATCTGCGCCCAGCGGGTGTCACCCTTGAAAACATCGGCGTAGTTCTGCTTGAACATCTCCGGGCCGACGGTGGCGGCGATGGTGTCGCCGATTTCCTTGTTGCTCGGCCAGATGTCACGCAGGTAGACGTCCTGGCCGTCGCTGCCCTTGCCCAGCGGTTCCTTGCTCAAGTCGATGCGGACCGTGCCGGCGATGGCGTAGGCGACCACCAGCGGCGGCGAGGCCAGGTAGTTGGCCTTCACTTCCGGGTGCACGCGGCCTTCGAAGTTGCGGTTGCCCGACAGCACCGAGGCCACCACGAGGTCACCGGCGGCAATGCCGGCGCTGACTTCGGTGGGTAGCGGGCCGGAGTTGCCGATGCAGGTGGTGCAGCCGTAGCCGACCACGAAGAAGCCGAGCTTCTCCAGGTCCGGCAGGACGCCGGCTTTTTCCAGATAGTCGGTGACCACGCGCGAGCCCGGTCCAAGCGAGGTCTTGACCCACGGCTTGGCCTTGAGACCCAGCCGTGCCGCGTTGCGGGCGAGCAGGCCGGCGCCCAGCATCACCGCCGGGTTGGAAGTGTTGGTGCACGACGTAATGGCGGCGATCACCACTGCGCCATCCTTCAGGCGCATGGCTTGTTCGTTGATCACGATGTCGGCATGGCCCTTGGCCAGCTGCTCGTTGCCAACCGCTGCACCGCCGCCTTCGTTGATGAAGTCGGCGACGTCGCCATTGCGCTGCTCGCGGTGGCTGGTCAGGCCTTTCAGTGCTTCGGTGAAGTTGCTGTGCACGTCTTCCAGCAGGACGCGGTCCTGCGGGCGCTTGGGGCCGGCCATTGATGGCTTGACCTCGGCCATGTCCAGTTCCAGCGTGGCGCTGTACTGCGCATGCGGGCTGTTGGCGTCGTGCCACAGGCCCTGCGCCTTTGCGTAGGCTTCGACCAGGTTGATCTGCGCATCACTGCGGCCGGACAGGCGCAGGTAGTTCAGCGATTCGGCGTCGATCGGGAAGATGCCGCAGGTAGCGCCGTACTCCGGGGCCATGTTGGCGATGGTGGCGCGGTCGGCCAGCGGCAGGTGCTGCAGACCCTCGCCATAAAACTCGACGAACTTGCCGACCACGCCGAGCGTGCGCAGCATCTGGGTGACGGTCAAAACGAGGTCGGTGGCGGTGGTGCCTTCGGGCAGCTTGCCGGTCAACTTGAAGCCGACCACCTGCGGGATCAGCATCGAGGAGGGCTGGCCCAGCATCGCGGCCTCGGCCTCGATGCCGCCGACGCCCCAGCCGAGCACGCCGATGCCGTTGATCATGGTGGTGTGCGAGTCGGTACCGAACACGGTGTCCGGGAAGGCCCAGTTGCTGCCGTCGATCTGCCGTTCCATCACCACGCGGGCGAGGTTTTCCAGGTTGACCTGGTGGACGATGCCGGTGTTCGGTGGCACCACCTTGAAGTTCTCGAAGGCCTTCTGGCCCCAGCGCAGGAAGCTGTAGCGTTCCTGGTTGCGCTCGAATTCGATCTTGCCGTTGAGGTCCAGTGCGTCCGGGCGGCCGAACACGTCTACCTGCACGGAATGGTCGATGACCAGTTCGGAGGGAATCAGCGGGTTGATCTGCTCGGCCTTGCCGCCCAGCTTGGTGACCGCATCACGCATCGCGGCAAGGTCGACCACGCAGGGCACGCCGGTGAAATCCTGTAGCACCACGCGCGCCGGCATGAAGGCGATTTCGGTATCCGGTTCGGCCTTGGGGTTCCAGCGGGCGATGGCTTCGATGTGATCAGGGCCTACGGTCTGGCCGCCGTCCTCGTGCCGGAGCAGGTTCTCCAGCAGGATCTTCATCGAGTAGGGAAGGTGGGAGATGTCGAACTTCTGACCGAGCTTGGGAAGGCTGCAGTAGGTGTACTGCTGGCCGCCAACCTCCAGTTGGCTACGGGTGGAGAATGTATCGCTCATACCGCTGACTCCTTTTAGTGCAGATGGCTTGCGGCGGCGCCGGGGCGCTGCGCGGGCTTTTCAGAGCCATGGGCCCTGTCAGGTGAATACTGTTCCGAGTATGGACGAAGCATCCGCCGTCGGGCGCATGGTTGCTGGCCACAGTTTAGGCAACGGCTTGTTGCGCGCATGTAACGGTGTGCACCCGCGGACACAGTAGTGCCGAGCCATGCTCGGCAGGGGCATTGCCAGCAGGAACTGGCAGACCAAGGAGATCTGGTTTGTGGGAGCGGCGTAAGCCGCGAAGCCGCAGCTGCACCGGACAGCAAAGGGCTACCCCTCCCCAACCCTCCCCTTGGCTGCGCCAAAGGGAGGGGGTAGTGCCGAGCCGCGCTCGGGAGGGGTTTTACCGGCAACGCCCCAGCCGAGCATGGCTCGGCACTACAGGTGAAGCTCAGCCGAGCATGGCTCGGCTCTACAGGGGATGGCTGGGGTATGTCGGCCGAAGTATGTATAATTCGTACATACTTCATTGGAGGTCCCATGGAAGCCACCGTAGCTGAACGCGGGCAGATCACCTTGCCCAAGGCCGTACGTGACGCGCTGGGCCTGACCAAGGGCACCCAGCTCAAGGTTGAGCTGGATGGCAGCCGTATCATCCTGCGCAAGAGCGTGGACGATGCCATTTCCCGCGCCCGCGGCAAGTTCGCGCTGGACGGGTTTGAATCGGCCGAACAGGCCGTGCGGACCGTCCGTGACGAGGCCGGCGAGGCATGATGATCGCCGTTGATTCCCCGGTCCTGATCGAGCTGCTCAGCGACGGCCCCCGTGCCGACGCGGTGGAGGCCTGCCTGCGGCAGGCCTTGGTCGGCGGCCGGGTGGTCCTCTGCGGTACCACGCTGGCCGAAATCTGCGCCTCGCTGCGCGGTGGCGCAGAGGTGCAGGGTGCTCTGGAGGAAATGGGTGTCCATTTCAATCCGCTGGAAGCCAAATCCGCGTTGCGTGCCGGCGAGATGCACCGCCGCCACCGGCAGCGCAGCGGCGATACCCGCCGCATCGACGATTTCATGGTGGGCGCGCATGCACTGCTGCAGTGCGATGGCCTGATCACCTGGAACGACACGTTTTATCGCGATTACTTCAAGGGCTTGAAGCTGATCGTGCCGCAAGCCTGAGCCCATCCACTTTTTAACCGTTACACCCGGGAGTTGTCATGTTGGAAGCCTACCGCCACCACGTAGCCGAGCGCGCCGCGCTTGGCATCCCGCCGTTGCCGCTCACTGCACAGCAGACGGCCGACGTCATTGAACTGCTGAAGAACCCGCCGGCTGGCGAAGCCGAGTTCCTGGTCGATCTGATCACCAACCGCGTGCCGGCTGGTGTCGATGATGCTGCCAAGGTCAAGGCCTCGTACCTGGCCGCCATCGCCTTCGGCAGCGAGAAGAACGCACTGATCAGCCGTGAGCGCGCTACCGAACTGCTGGGCACCATGCTCGGTGGTTACAACGTCGCGCCGCTGATCCAGCTGCTGGACGACGCCGCAGTCGGCGCCATCGCCGCTGAAGGCCTGAAGCACACCTTGCTGGTGTTCGATGCATTCCACGACGTGCAGGAAAAGGCCAAGGCCGGCAACGCCAATGCACAGGGCGTGCTGCAGAGCTGGGCCGATGCCGAGTGGTTCACCAGCAAGCCGGAAGTGCCGCAGAGCCTGACCATCACCGTGTTCAAGGTGCCGGGCGAAACCAATACCGACGATCTGTCGCCGGCACCGGACGCCACCACCCGTCCTGACATCCCGATGCACGCGCTGGCGATGCTGAAGAACAAGCGTCCGGATGCCCCGTTCGTGCCGGAAGAAGACGGCAAGCGCGGCCCGATCCAGGAAATCCTGTCGCTGAAGGACAAGGGTCACCTGGTTGCCTACGTCGGCGACGTTGTCGGCACCGGCTCCAGCCGCAAGTCCGCCACCAACTCGGTGCTGTGGTTCACCGGTGAAGACATCCCCTTCATCCCGAACAAGCGCTTCGGTGGCGTGTGCCTGGGTTCGAAGATCGCCCCGATCTTCTACAACACCATGGAAGACGCCGGCGCACTGCCGATCGAGCTGGACGTGTCGCAGATGGAGCACGGCGATGTTGTCGAGCTGCGTCCGTACGACGGCAAGGCACTGAAGAACGGCGAAGTAATCGCTGAATTCCAGGTCAAGAGCGACGTGCTGTTCGACGAAGTGCGCGCCGGTGGCCGCATTCCGCTGATCATCGGCCGTGGCCTGACCGCCAAGGCGCGTGAAGCGCTGGGTCTGCCGGTCACCGACCTGTTCCGCCTGCCGGTGCAACCGGCCGACACCGGCAAGGGTTACTCGCTGGCACAGAAGATGGTTGGCCGCGCCTGTGGCCTGCCGGAAGGCAAGGGTATGCGCCCGGGCACCTACTGCGAACCGAAGATGACCTCGGTGGGCTCGCAGGACACCACCGGTCCGATGACCCGTGACGAGCTGAAGGACCTGGCTTGCCTGGGCTTCTCGGCCGACCTGGTGATGCAGTCGTTCTGCCACACCGCTGCCTACCCGAAGCCGGTGGACGTCAAGACCCACCACACCCTGCCGGAGTTCATCTCCACCCGTGGCGGCGTCTCGCTGCGTCCGGGCGATGGCGTGATCCACAGCTGGCTCAACCGCATGCTGCTGCCGGACACCGTCGGTACCGGCGGTGACTCGCACACCCGTTTCCCGGTCGGCATCTCGTTCCCGGCCGGTTCGGGCCTGGTCGCCTTCGCTGCTGCCACCGGCGTCATGCCGCTGGACATGCCGGAGTCGGTGCTGGTGCGCTTCAAGGGCAAGATGCAGCCGGGCGTGACCCTGCGTGACCTGGTCAACGCTATCCCGCTGTACGCGATCAAGTCCGGTCTGCTGACCGTGGCCAAGGCTGGCAAGAAGAACATCTTCTCCGGCCGCATCCTGGAAATCGAAGGTCTGCCGGACCTGAAGGTCGAGCAGGCGTTCGAACTGTCTGATGCCTCGGCCGAGCGTTCGGCTGCTGGTTGCTCGGTGCACCTGAACAAGGAGCCGATCATCGAGTACCTGACGAGCAACATCACCCTGCTGAAGTGGATGATTGCCGAGGGTTACCAGGACGCCCGTTCGCTGGCCCGCCGCATCGAGAAGATGGAAGCATGGCTGGCCAACCCCGAACTGCTGCAGGGTGACGCGGATGCTGAGTACGCCGCCATCATTGAAATCGACCTGGCCGACATCCACGAGCCGATCGTGGCCTGCCCGAACGATCCGGATGACGTGAAGACCCTATCGGAAGTGGCTGGTGCCAAGATCGACGAAGTGTTCATCGGTTCGTGCATGACCAACATCGGTCACTTCCGTGCCGCCGCCAAGCTGCTGGAAGGCAAGCGCGACATCCCGACCCGTCTGTGGGTTGCACCGCCGACCAAGATGGACGCCTCCGAGCTGACCAAGGAAGGCGTGTACGGCACCTTCGGTTCCGCTGGCGCACGTATGGAAATGCCGGGCTGCTCGCTGTGCATGGGCAACCAGGCGCAGATCCGCGAAGGCTCCACCGCGATGTCGACCTCGACCCGTAACTTCCCGAACCGTCTGGGCCGCAACACCAACGTGTACCTGGGTTCGGCCGAACTGGCCGCGATCTGCTCGCGTCTGGGTCGCATCCCGACCAAGGAGGAGTACATGGCCGACGTTGACGTGCTGGATTCGGCAGGCGCCGAGATCTACCGCTACATGAACTTCGACCAGATCAGCGATTACAAGGACGTGGCCGATTCGGTCAACGCCTGAGTTGTAGCTGAGCAGTAAAGGTTGAACGGAAAACCCCGGCGTAAGCCGGGGTTTTTTGTTGCCGAAGAACACCAGTAATTGTTGTTGCTTTTGTGGGAGCGGCGTCAGTCGCGAAGCCGATGCACCAGCAGATTGCAAAGTGTGCGGTTCTTTGTTGCCCCAGCATCGCGGCTGACGCCGCTCCCACAAACAAAACTTGCAGCTTTGTAGGAGCGGCGTAAGCCGCGAAGCTGATGGATTGGCAGGTTGCGGAGTGCACGGTTCTTCGTTGCCCCCAGCTTCGCGGCTGACGCCGCTCCTACAAACGCAGAAAACCCTGCGTGGCCCGGGAAAGCACAGCGCGGCTGGGAGGTACCGTTCTTGGCGGAAAGTACCTGGGGAGCCCCAGTCGCGCTGTGCTTGCCGGGACCACGCAAGGTGGTGCCTGCCTGCGGCGATTACCGTTCGCGGAACGCTTCGCGTGCCTTCAGTACTGGCTTGAGCAGGTACTCCAGTACAGTCTTCTCGCCGGTGCGGATCTCCACTGAGGCGATCATGCCCGGGATGATCGGCAGCTCTTTGCCACCGGCTTCCAGTGCACTTTTGTCGGTAAGCACGGTCACCCGGTAATAGGT
Organism: Stenotrophomonas sp. STEN038; assembly: GCF_056759895.1. Taxonomy (NCBI): domain Bacteria; kingdom Pseudomonadati; phylum Pseudomonadota; class Gammaproteobacteria; order Lysobacterales; family Lysobacteraceae; genus Stenotrophomonas; species Stenotrophomonas sp. STEN038. The sequence continues at coordinate 48,127 of NZ_JBRRDW010000027.1, read as the reverse complement.
GCTGTCAGGACGACCAGCGCCACCTTTCTCTTCGTCTTTCAACGTGTCCGGGCTGATCAACTCAACTTTGCCATCCAGGCCGCCATAGATGCCATAGTCATATGCGGTTATCTTCACCTTCGCTGGCAAGCCTGGCCGCAGGAATGCTACGTCGGAAGGGCGGATCTTGCCTTCCACCAGCAACTGGTCTTCCAAGGGCACGATTTCCAGAATGTGCTCGCCCGGCTGGATCACGCCTCCGACGGTATTCACCCGCACGTTCTTTACCGTGCCTCGGACTGGCGCGGTAATCGTGGTGCGCTCGACCACGTCGGCGCGACCGACCAGGTTTTCGCTGGTCTGCGACAGCTCCATCTCCAGCTTGACCAGCTCGGAGTTGGCATCGGAACGATAGCGGTTGCGACGCTCGACGATTTGCGAGCGGATGTCATTGGCCTGCCTACGCATGCGCAGCAGTTCCACGTCCGAAAGCAAACCCTTGGAGGCCAGCGGCTGAGCAAGATTGATCTCGCGCATGGACAGCGCGTAGCTTTGCTCCAGCGACGCAACCCCTTCTTCAAGGGCGCGACGACGGGCATTGAATGCACGGGTTTCGCTGGCGACTTCTTCTTCGAATTCGCTGACCTGTGCATCGAATACCAATGGCTCACCATAGGCTTCGGCACGCAGCCGGGCAATGGTAGCCTTGAGCGAGATGATCTTGCGCAGGGCTTCGCGGTAGCTGGCATTGGCGCGGGTTGGGTCGATCTTAAGCAGTATCTGGCCGCGTTCGACCACGTCGCCTTCCTGCGCGGACATCTCTGCCAGGATGCCGCCTTCCAGACTCTGGATGATCTGCTCGCGGCTCCTGGAGACAATCTTGGCTTCACCCTTGGTGATCTCCTCAACGCGGGCGAAATGTGCCCATGTGATGCCGGCAAGGAGGACCAGCAGCATCAGGTAGGTGACGATGCGCGAGCCCGGCGTTGTCTGGGCGAGCAGGGATTCGGAGACATCGTCCATGAACGCCGCATCGGCAGCGCTGATCGATGCAGTGTGGTTTTTGGGCTTCCTCCAGTGCAGCATCACTGCACCTCCTGTTGCTGCGGTTTTCCATGGCGGACACGTGCCGGCGCAGGCCGGATTGTGGCCGCAGCACCGCCTGCTGTTGGGGGTTTTGCCGCGCCCGGAACTGCAGCGGCGAAACCAAGAGATGCGGTTGCAGTTGCTGGTGCAGCGCCCGGTGCACGCGTCTCGCTATTGGCGTTGGTGCTGAGCGCGGCGAGTACATCGGCCTTAGCTCCGTCGGCAACGACGCGGCCGTTATCCATAACGATCACTCGTTCCACCAGGTTGAGCAACGAAGGTCGGTGGGTGACCAATACCAGCGTTTGGCCCTGGGTTGCGCGATGCAGGTGTTCGAGGAACTGGGCTTCCGTCTGTGCGTCCATTGCGCTGGTGGGCTCATCCATCAGCAACAGGCGCGGACGAGCGAGCAGGGTTCTGGCCAGCGAGATCAGCTGGCGCTGTCCGCCAGATACGCCATCTCCATTCTCCCCTATGGGCAGGTTGACGCCGCGGGGATGCGCAGCGGCAAATTGATCGAGACCGGTCAGCCGCAACACACGCATGAACTCGTCCACGCTGGCATCCGGACAACCCAGCATCACGTTCTCGCGCAAGGTGCCATGGAACAGGCGTGCTTCCTGGCTGACGAAGCCGACCGCCTTGCGCCAATCGGCAGGATCAATCTGATCGACATCCAGACCGCCGCTGAAGATCTGCCCTTCGGTTTGGGAGTACAGGCGCGACATCACCCGCAACAAGGTCGATTTTCCGCTGCCTATGCGGCCAAGGATAGCAACGCGCTCTCCCGGGGCGATGGATAGATTGATATCGGTCAGCACCGGCGGATTAGGCTGCATGGGTGGAGCGGGGTAGGAGAAGCCGACTTTCTTCAGTGCGATCTGTCCACTCAGGTCTGGACCTGGTAAATAGTCCCGAGTCGGGTCGCGATCCTGCGGCATCTCCATCAGCTTGTTCAACGATTCCAGCGCAGCCTTGGCCTGCTGGAAGCGCACGGCCAGGCCGATCACCTGTCCAAGCGGTGCGGTTGCACGGCCGGCCAGCATGACGGTGCCGATCAACGCGCCCATGCTGAGCGTACCCGCGGTGATCAGATAGACGCCGGTGATGACCAGTGCCACCGTCTGCAGCTGCTGTAGCAAGGCGACGGTACCCGTGGCTATGCTGGACAGGCGCCGCGACTTCATCGAGGTGGCCGACTGCAGAGCACTGAAGTGCTGCCAACGGCGCTGCATGTTGGCAGCGCCGCCTGTGGACTTGAGCGTCTCCATGCCTTCAATGGATTCGATAAGCACACCCTGTTTGAGCGAAGACTCACGCAGGTTCTCCTTCATCACGTTGGCCAACGGCCACTGGATGCTCAGGGAAACGATGATGATCAGCGGCAGGATCATCAACGGAATCCAACCCAACGGGCCTCCAATGGCAAAAATGACGCCGACGAACATCAATACGAACGGAAGGTCGGAAATTGCCGCCAGGGTAGCCGAGGTAGCAAAGTCGCGTACTGACTCGAATTCCCGCAACTGATTGGCGAAGCTGCCGGACGAAGCAGGTTTGTGTTCCATCTTCACCGACAGCGCCTGGCGGAACAGCATTGCGCCCAGCAGCAGATCGGCCTTCTTCGCGGCCACATCCAATAGGTGCGCGCGCACAAAGCGGATGACGGCCTCGAATACCATCGCGATGATCACACCAATGCCGAGCGACCACAGTGTGACGAAGGCCTGGTTGGGCACCACACGGTCGTAGACGTTCATGGTGAAGAAGATACTGGCCAATGCCAGTACATTGGCAAGTACGGCGGCAATGGCGGCGCTGCGGTAATAGCGACGGTAACGCCACAAGGTACTGAACAGCCAGTGTCCCTTGGCTGCCGGCAGCGCGTCGCCGGCACGATTGTCTACATGGGCACGGGGCTTTACCAGGATGGCGTGGCCGGCGTAGATCGCGTGCAGGTCGTCATGCGAGAGATCAACGGGCTCCGCGGAGACTTCTGGAAGAATGATCGTGTAATGCAGCTGGCGCTTGTTCTCCTCGTTGCTGACCTCCCTGCGTTCCAGCAAAACACAGCCACCTTGTTGCTTGCGCAGGAGGATGATCGGCATCACCTGTGAAGGTAGCTGTGCCAGAGCGCGCTTCACCACGCCACCGGTCACGCCGGCGTTGCTCAATGCTTGCAAAGCCAGTGAGGACGACAGCGTGCCGTTCCACGGTAAGCCGACAACCAATGCGGCTGGGCTGCGGCTCACGCCGTAGTGATCACACATCCAGGAAACGCTCTGCAGCAACGTGTCCTCGGTGTTTGTCTGGTCTTGTGTCATCGCTGCTTCTTTGTCAGCCGCAGTGTTTGTAGTGGTCATGGCAGATCCAGAGGGATGCATCTGCGATAGCAGATGGGTGCTATCCAGGAGTGCGATCAGATAACCGCGCTCGAGGAGGAGCGGAAGTCTGCGGTTGATCAGGTTGTTGGCGAATAGGATCGGTCCCAAATGCGCGCTGCTAGTTTGGCGCCAAGTGCGGGTCCGATTTCCAGTTCCTGCACAGCGCAGAAATTCCCGCTCTGTTGCAGCGGGTTTCTGCTCAGCGTTGCAATTCGAACGCATGGGAGGTTTGCCGGCTACCTGCAGCAACAGGCGTGAGGGCGGGTTGCGCAGACGTGAGTAATGGACGTTGGTCTGCACTTGTTGATGTCGATCATCACAACGGTTGATGTAGTGCGCGCAGCGCTGTCCTTGATTCAATCTTCAGGACTATCCCTATATGGGGGCTTGGTCTTGAAGCCTATTGTCGTGGCGAACTGTACGAACTGTACGAACGGTACGAACTGCCGACGAAGCAATCGGCAGCTGTTCCGAAGTTACTTCATCAGTGATTGTTCGAAGTGACGACTATGTTTGATCGCAGTATCAGTGCTTTGGTTTCGCCACTAAAACTGATGATTGATCAGTTCGGCAGGAAAGCTACGAATTTCTCAGCTGGCCTCCAATATCCAAGGGCCATTAGTGAAACTTTTACGTGGGCAACAATAACGGTGATCGAACATGACAGCGATGATATCGGTGATTGGTGGTGGGTCTGTGATCAGCTCACAGCGGCTCGTAGCGGGGGCGATCGGAAATGCTGCGCGTATCAAAGCGGCCGAAGGTGTCCGCTACGTACTGGAGAACCAAATTTTGTCCAGCGCGGCTGAGATCAACGTCACCCGGGTTGGCGATAGCCTGGCTTTGCAGCACAGAATTGACGGCGCTGCACCTGCGTGCTTGGTTATCGAAGGTTTCTATGCTTGCCCGGCGCAATTGCAAGGTCTTGGTGTCGATGGCAAATACACGGACTATCAAGCCATCACTGCGGCTGGTTTCGTCACTGTCGATGAGCTGGGCGATGGCGAAACTTCAATGATTTCTCTCGTAACCGCGATCTCCGAGCTGACGTTGACGACCCTTGAAAACACAGGCGCTGGAGACTCGGCGATTGGCAGTGCACTGTCAGCTGTGCCTGCAATGGCTGCTGGGTTTTCACTGGGAACAGCTGAGGGTGTTGCTGCCGACGACCAGGGCGAGACTGCGCTGGCTGCGAACAATCGAGCAGTAGTGGGGGAGGTTGCTGCCGTTTCATCTGGCTGCCAAGAGCCAACCGTTGGTAGATCGATGGCATTGGGCGATGTGGTTGCTTTCGGCAAGCCCGACACTGCGGCTGCTGGTACGGCTGCAAATCCAGATGGAAGTGCTGAGCAGGCTTCAATGCGATGGATACGGGCCGCGTCCAATGCAGAGCCGGGCGGTTCCGCAGCGGGTTTCTCTGCCGGCCATGCTCCGGTCATCGACGCCATTCTGGATGGTGAGGGTGCAATTCAGGGCGTAGTTGAAAATGGCGGTAACACCGATGACGGCAGGCCAACTGTCGTTGGCAAGGCCGATCCAGGCGTGTTGGTCTACATCTATCGCGGCGTGGAGCTGATGGGGCAGGTTGTATCGGGTGCAAACGGTGAGTGGTCGTTCAGGCCGAGGTTGCCATTCCCCGATGGTCGCCATGCAATAAGCATCATTCTCGAATATCCGGATGGTGACGTCAGCGACTTCTCTGATCCATATGTGATCTTCGTGGATCGGACGGTTCCTGAAGCGCCCCTCATTGTTGGTATGCTGGATGATCAAGGTCGCATCACCGGTAATATCACCGAAGGCATGATCACGGACGATGATCGTCCCACCATTAATGGCACTGCCGAAGCTCACGCCACAGTGATTGTCTATGACAAGGGCAAGGAGATTGGTCGCACACTGGTCGGGTCTGACGGAAGCTGGAGCTTTACGCCTGAGCACGGGTTGGCTGATGGGGTGCACATTCTGAGCTATGCCGCAGTGGATCGCGCCGGCAATGGCAGTGAGCGCACCGCCGTGTCCGAGTTCGTTGTGGATACACGTCCTGAAAAGATCAACATCTATTACGCGGAGGATGACGTAGGTGGCGTGATCGACGAGGTATTCAATGGCGGTGTAACCGATGACAGTACACCAACGTTGTTTGGAACAGCCACGGCCGGCGGGGTTGTCAAAATCTACGAAGGTAGCGTGCTTTTGGGGCAGGCCATCGCCGATGTCGATGGAACTTGGCAGTTCACGCCGGCTGTTGCACTGAACGAGGGCACGCACAGCTTGCAAGCGACGGTGACCTTGGTCGCCAAGGGCGAGAGCGAGCGTGGCAAGCCGTTCAAACTGACCGTGGACGTGACCTCGCCTGAAAAGCCCAGCATCGAGCAGGTGCTGGACGACGTGGGTTTGCTGCAGGGCGTGTTGCAGAATGGTGCGATCACCGATGACAACAAACCGACCCTTCTGGGCAAGGCCGAAGCCGGCAGTACAGTGCACATCTATGATGGCAGCATGCTGCTGGGTAGCGTGCTCGCTGATGCCACAGGCAAGTGGACATACACGCCCGACATGGCGCTTGCTGATGGCAAATATGGGCTCGCCGTGGCTGCCGAGGACGCGGCTGGCAATCAGAGCGGGCTTTCGGAAGTGTTTGAGATCGCTATCGTTGCCGTTCAGGCTGCAACGCCGAGCATCGATCGCGTCTACGACGATGCTGGTAGCAGGACCGGCAATCTGGCGATGGGCGAGGAAACCGATGACTACCGTCCAGACATCAGCGGCACGGCGGAGGCGGGCAGTGCCGTCATCATCAAGGATCACGGCATTGAGATCGGTCGCGTGCTGGCGGATGCAGGGGGCGTGTGGACCTTCACGCCGCAGCTGGATCTGGTAGAGGGTGCACACCGGCTCACTGCAGAATCGATGGGCGTAGCAGGCAACATCAGCATGCCATCGGACCAGTTCGACTTCATCGTTGCGCAGAATGGTGACGACCATCCGCGGGAACTTCGGACTGCGGATACGATGAGCATCAATGCGATCGTCGTGATCGACAACTCGCCAAGTATGGCGGGGGCACCCTTGCGGTCAGTGCAGACTACGTTGAAGTTGTTGGCGGCTGAGTACCTCGGTGTAGCCAATGGTCAAGCTGTGACGCTGACACTGCTGAGCATGACCAATAGTGCACCGATGAAGTACACCTTCAGCAGCGAAGCGGATGCTGACTACGCCAGGTATATTGCTGCGGTGTATTCGCTGTCTGGAAATGGCGGCGCTAGCTACGAGCAGACCATTCTGGCAGCTGCGAACAGCATCAAAGCAGCGCATCTAGCCAACGACGGTGCGAACCAGGTGTTCATCCTTGGTGATACGGAAAATAGCCTTTCGCAGGCTACTGCGGAAAAATGGCAAGCCATGCTGCTCAATCCCACTGGTAATGAAGTTTTGGATGTCCCGATCGTTTCCACGCCAATTAGTGTGACGCCGTTCTATCCGAGCTCCGAGTACTCCTTCCATTGGTTGGCCACGGGCGGCAAAGCCATCGAACTGCCTTCGCCGGAACGGTTGCCGGATGTCCTTCTGGGGGCAGTGATCGGTGACCGCGTCTCTGGAAATCTCCTGGACAACGATGCCAAATTGACCCGTGACGGCAATGAGTATCTGAATCAGATCACGTTCGATGGGGGCGTGTTTCGCATTGCCGCCAACAACTCGCTGGTCATGACGAACGTCAGCGTCAATGTGAAAGGAATCTATGATTCGGCAATCGGACTGCTTAGCATCACTACGGAGAGCGGTACGCTGGAGGTCTATATGTATGCGTCCGCCGCTCATCAGGCAGGCGACTACGTGTACAAGTCAAAGTTCTCGCAGTTGTACCACGGTGAGGGCATAAAAGAAGAGACCTTTGGCTATATGGCGCTTGACATACATGGTGTTTCGCAGTCAGCCAACTTGTACATCCGTCTGGAGCCTTCCGCTGACCACAACCTGCTGAAGATCGACACGCTCGGCAAGGACACGGGTGTGCAAGGCGATTTTCTGACCGCCGATGGCAGTGCAGGGCGGGAGGTCACGGGAACATTGTCACGGCCTCTGGCAAGCAGTCTGAAAGTGCAGGTATCAGTGGATGGCGGCAAGACCTGGTTGGACGCCGTGACGCATGGAAAACACTGGACCTTCATCGACATGTCGGACCATTCAAGCAGCTGGGGCTTGCAGGTACGCGTAAGCGATGGCGTTAACCATGGTACCCAGGTGCTGGTACAGGAGGTGACGCTGGCAGAGCCTTCGGCAGCGCCGATCATCACCAGCATTCCGGAGGCTGCAAGCATTTACACCTCGGCGTTGGCACGGGACGGTTCGGAGATGACTGTGTCGCTTGCTGCCACCGGTGCAAAGGCAGGCGACAATGTACACATCCAGTGGGGAACCAGTACCTACGACCAGATACTGACCCCACTGAACATCAGCAATGGCTTTGTCATCCTCAATGTGCCGGCATCGGTTACGTACTCCACGGCGAGCTACAACTACGATTTCTCAGTAACCGCGCAGATCATCGGCCAGGACGGTTCCATCGGCGCGCAGTCGACGCCGTACAGCGTCGTGGGAACGTATACCCGGGCTTTGCTGAGCGACATGCTGCAGCTTGCGCCGGTGGATGATGTCTACACGGGCAATGGCTTCGTCGTGACGACGACGGGCAGTTTGGCCAAGACCGTTGCTACGACCAATAGTCTGGCCGGTTTGACCTTGCGCGATCCCCTGCAGGCAAACGCAACGTTCACACTGAACAAGTCCGCGGACCAGATAACGCTGCGCCTGAGTGGCGCCGACAACGCACTGGGGGCGCAGATCCGCGTGTTCGATGAGAGCGGGAATCTTCTTCACCAGCAGACCGTCTTTGGTGATGCAACAGCGCGACATACGGCAAATTTCACTTGGACCAAGAGCGGGTTGGCGGACATCGGCTCGTTCACCGTAACTGCAATGAGTTCCAGTGTGACCTTGGATTCGTTCAGTCAGTACGTGGTCACGCATACGGAAGACAGGCGTGACCAGCACCTGATCGATGCCCTTGCAGAGACATTCCATGGCTCGGCAGCGGGTGACGTTGTTTCACTCTCGCTGTACGCACATACCTACTTTGGGCAGGCTACCGCGGCCGTTCACGGTGGTGCTGGAATCGACACTTTGAAGATCGCTGGCGCCTATCATCTGCTGGATATGACCGCAGCGGGCAGCAAGATCAGTTCGATGGAAGTCATTGATCTGACGGGTAGCGGAAACAATACGCTGACGCTGAATCTGTCGGACGTGCTGCGGAATGGTGGCACGAACATCTTCCACGCTGGCGACGCGGTTCGCGTGCAGATGATGGTCAAGGGCAATGCGGGTGACAGGGTCAATCTTAGCGATCTGCTCACCGGAAACATCGATCACGGCGACTGGGTGAAGAGCACCGCTGTGGTGAGCGAAGGAGTGACCTATGACGCTTTCCAGCACTCCTCCTTGGCTGCGGAATTGCTGGTTCAGCAGGGTGTGAGCGTGGTGGTAATGAACTCCGCGATGGTGGGGGCTGCAGAGTTCTCGGTTGCACCCGCGCTCGGTGTGCTATCGGAGGTCTTGGCGGCGGTCGATGATGAGTTCTTCCCTTCGCCAACCTTGGCGTATGGCAGAGGCGGCAGCGTGGTGAACGATGTTGACTTCAATCATGCGCATGGCTTCGGGCTGGATACGCAGGACTATAGGCTGGAAGCTTATTGATAGAACAAGGCAGCGGCGCTTATCGTTGCTGCCTTCTGCAGCCCTGTCCAGTCGGGACTGCATTGGCCGCTGAGGTGGTGCGGGGAGTTGTTGTCTGCAACAACACATGAGTTGGATCACGCAGTTGCTCGCGGTGTTGGGTGCTTCACGCCAGGCAGGGCAAGGAAAGGCGTTGCCAGTGCAGTGGATCGATATGGTAGTGACGGTGACCGGACCGCTTTCTACAGCCAATGGTGCCCGCATCGACTGTCCTGAACAGAATGATGCTTCAGTAGCGATAGTGCTGTGACCGTGGTAAGCCGTAGCGAAGACGCGAGCATGGGTCTCGCAGACTCTCGGAATCTCCTTCAGCAGTCGCCGGATGGCACCCTGCTCACCTGACCTAGTAGCCTGACGGTCGTAGTAATACCTTGACTGATTTCCTGTCGGAATATCGCGCCAAGCAAATGTGTGAAAATGTATGCCGCTGCGGTTATCAAATGTGAAACTTCTGGTGCTTGGAGTTCTCGGATGAAACGCAGCGTAAATCGCCATGTAACTAACGATTGGTCTTGGCCTAGGGAGTTGGTTGCTTTCTGGTCGCGCGGGATCAAATATGAAACCATTGTTGCCCTGCAAAGCGGTGGATATGCTTGAAGGTGGCAGGGGTATGTCCGTCGGTTGGGACGTTGCCGTGGTCCTCTGCTTGTTTCAGTGATGGTTCGAGTGCACCCAAGCACGTTGGTTGGCGGAGCATGGTCAAGCGGTAGTTACGGCGTAGCACCCTGAATTTATTGAATATTTAGATGTGGATGGCGCGATTGCGATTCCGGATTGGGATAGTGCTGAGCGAATTCCGCTCAGGGTTATTTCGCCGTAAACCGTGCAGGTCGTGAACGATGCTCCGGATATTTCATGTTTCATATTTGAAAGTTTAAGTCTTATTTTTAACCTGCATGTATATGTTGATTTGGTTTGAGACCTGTCCTATGTAAGGGCGGGATTGCGAAGTCAATAATCTCTCCATTGATGAGTCTGATCCCCGGCGATCGATTCGCATTATATGGCGCCTGCAATAACTGCTCCGCCAATCAATCCATGATCATTCAGGTAATTCAGTGATGAACGTCAGTGTTTCCGTAGTCAACGATAAAGCCATTGTTCTGAATAAGTCGCTGGCCGATGCCCGCGGTGGCAAGTCTGTTCGCGTCAAGGCGGTCAAAGGTGGAAAGTACCTGCTCGCAGAGAACAACGCTGGTGTGGGCCCGGAGAATATTACCGTCAAGCGTGTGGGTAAAAATCTGCATGTTGCACTTGAGGGCTCTGACCCGGATCAGCCGGAGCTGATCATCGAGAACTTCGTTGACTCTGACAGTCAACTAGTTGGCCTGGGTGAGGATGGTCTGTACCACGAGTACATTGCCGCCGATGGCGATACCGACAGCGCGGCCGCATTCCTGATGGAGGGTATGTCTTCGCCGTTGGCGTTGGGCTCCCCGCAGCTTATTGGCTTCGGTGACGGCCTGGTCCTGGCAGGCGCTGGCGTGTTGCCATGGGTATTGGCCGGGGTTGCTGGGCTGGCTGGCGGTGCGATAGTCGGGCGCCACAACGACGGAGGCAACAAACCAAAAGACACCGTCGCGCCAGAGAACAAAGGCATTGGTTCGATAGTCGACGACAAGGGTCCACTGAAAGGCAGCATAAATCCAGGTGATGTGACGGACGATAACCGTCCTACGCTGGGGGGCTCGGGCCAGGAGCCTGGCGACAAGGTCGTCGTGATTGACAATGGCAAGGTCATTGGCGAAGTCATCGTTGATGGCAATGGCAACTGGACCTATACCCCGGATGCGGATCTGGGCGATGGCGAACATTCGCTGGAGATCGTGGTCAAGGACCCGTCCGGCAACAGCTCGGATCCGTCCGAAGAAATCGTGATCATCGTCGACACCACCGCGCCGGCCAAACCAGGCGTGGAGAGCATTACTGACGATCAGGGGGCTGTCACCGGTCCGGTCGAGAACGGTGGTGTCACCGACGACAAGCAGCCAACGCTGTCGGGCAGCGGCGACGCAGGTGACACCGTCACCATCATCGACAACGGCAATGTCATTGGTGAAGTCGAGGTTGGCGAGGACGGCACCTGGACCTTCACTCCGGACGCGCCGCTGAGCGAAGGCGAGCATGTATTCGAGGTTGTCGTTACTGATCCTGCTGGCAACAGCTCCGAGTCGTCGGATGAGTACATGGTGATCGTTGACACTACGCCACCAGCCAAGCAGGGTATCGAGAGCATTGTTGACGATCATGGCGCTGTCACCGGTCTTGTCAGCAATGGCGGTTATACCGACGATACCCAGCCAACGCTCTCCGGTAGGGGGGATGCTGGCGACACCGTGACCGTCATGGATAATGGCAAGGTCATTGGCGAAGTGCAGGTAGGCAGCAACGGTTTCTGGACCTTCACTCCAGAGGAGGCGCTGAGCGAAGGTGAGCACGCCTTTGAAGTTGTGCTCACGGACCCAGCTGGCAACAGCTCGGAACCGTCGGATAAGTATGTGATCCATCTCGACAGTCAGCTGCCTGACAAGCCGGTGATCGAGACGGTATACGACGATCAAGGCGACAAGACCGGGTTCCTGAGCACGGGAGAGGCAACCGACGACGCCAAGCCGACCATCGAAGGGCGCGCTGGCCCCAAAACCATTGTCATCATCAGGAACGGCGGCGTTGAGATCGGTCGTGTGCCGGTGGATGCGGATGGCCGGTGGTCATTTGAGCCGTCGCTTCCGTTGGCGCAAGGCACGTATGCCTTGACTGCCGTAGCCGTAAACGAAGCTGGGACAGCCAGCGAGCCATCGGACGGCTTCGATCTGGTGCTGGTCGGCCAGGGCGCACCCGCGGCCCCGGCGATCACTTCAGTGGTCGATGACGTTGGCAACGTTATCGGCAACATCCAGAAGAACGGGATTACCGATGATGCACGCCCGACCATAAGCGGCACCGCACACGCAGGCATGACTGTGTCGGTCTACATTGACGGCGTGCTGTCCGGCACCGCCGCGGTTGCAGAAAATGGAGTGTGGAGCTATACCCCCGCCGTTGACCTCGCGGACGGTCGGCATAATTTCACCGCCAAAGCCAGCGATGGTGTGGGTAACTACAGCGTGGAGACTGGAAAGTATCCAATCACTGTCGACACCACGCCCGCAGGAAAGCCGAGCTCAGACGATGCTGTACTTTTTGACGACGCAGGCAGCGTAACTGGTCCGATCACCAACGGCACCGTGACGGATGACGCCACCCCAACTTTTGAAGGCAAGGGCGAGCCGAACGGCACGGTGATCATCTATGACAACGGCTCGGAAATTGGTTGCGTTCAGAGTGATGTCGATGGCAACTGGAGCTTTACTCCATCACCGGGCCTGGGCGACGGCAACCATAGTCTCAACTACGAAGTGGTGGACCAGGCCGGCAACGTGAGTCCAAAGTCCGACCCGGTTGACTTCGTGGTCGATACCACCAACGTCGCGGTCAGCATCGATGGCGCAATCGACAATGCGGGTAGCGTTACCGGTGAAATCGGCAGGAATGGCGTCACTGATGACGTCACTCCGATCCTGCATGGCAGGGGAACCGCTGGGGGCACGGTCAAAGTGTACGAAGGCAGCGTACTGCTGGGTGAGTCGGCAGTCGATGCCGAAGGAAGGTGGAGTATCACTCCTTCGGTGCCACTGAGTGAAGGCGCGCATAGTCTGACAGCTACCGTTACGACCACCGCCAGCGGCGAGAGCGAGCGCGCTGGTCCGTTCGACTTGGTCGTCGACCTGACCCCGCCGAATGTGCCGACAATCGAGGAGATAAACGACGATGTCGGTGCGTTGCAGGGTGCGTTGGCCCAGGGGCAGCATACAGATGACGCTACACCGACATTGTCGGGCAAGGCAGATGCAGGCGCGACAGTAAACATCTATGACAAAGGCAGTCTGCTGGGGAGTGCTGTGGCCAATCCCAACGGCGACTGGAGCTTCACCCCGAACCCGCCCTTGCTCAATGGCGGGCATGATTTCACCGTCACAGCCCAGGACAAGGCAGGCAACGAGAGTGGCGCGTCGGCTGTGTCTGTCATCGTTGTGGATACGCTCGCACCAGATGCGCCGGTCATCGATACGGTGTATGACGACAAGGGGGCCAAGACAGGCAACCTGGGCCAGGGTGAGACGACCGATGATGCCATTCCGACCATCAGTGGAAAGGCCGAGGCGCGCAGTACGGTTGTCATCAGGGATCGCGGAGCCGAGATCGGCCGTGTAGTTGCGGATGCGGACGGCAAGTGGGTTTTCGAGCCAGCTGAGGCACTGGCAACTGGAGAGCATGAGTTGAGCGCTGAGGCGATTGACGCTGCAGGCAACAGAAGCTCGTCATCCAGCGAGTTCTCGTTCTCGGTAGATGATACGAGTCCCACCACGCCAAAGATCACCAATATCCGTGACGACGTTGGCGAGTACACGGGTATCCTCCTGAACGGCGGAACGACCGATGACGCCATGCCGACGATCAATGGAAATGGCAAGGCTGGCGAAACCATCGAGATCCGCATGGATGGGGATCTGCTTGGCACTGCTTTGGTCGGTGATAACAGTCGCTGGAGCTTCACTCCAACAACGGCAGTGAACGATGGAGTGCGCGTGTTTACGGCTGTCGCGGTGAGTGCAGGTGGTGCTGAAAGTGACGTCAGCAACAGCTATCAGATCCGCGTCGACACAGTCTCTCCCGATGCCCCCAGCATCGAGTCGGTACATGACAATGCCGGCGTTTGGATCGGAGATATCGTGAGCGGACAGACAACCGATGACCGGACACCGACGTTCTCTGGCAAAGCAGAAGCAAACTCGACCATCGTGGTCTTCAGTAACGGTGAGGAAATTGGTTTCGCGGCGGTTGATGAGAACGGCAACTGGACGTATACGCCCGCGCCGCTCGCATATGGCGCGCACAGCTTCACCTTCATTTCATTCGATGTCGCGGGCAACTTGAGCGACGCATCGGAGGCATGGACTGTGGTAGTTGCTGCGGCAGTCCGTTCGACGGGAGATATTGCGGGGGAAAATGCAATGCCTTCCCTGCAGGAGCTGCTGGTGGATGGCGACATGGATATGTTCGACGTCATCGCCGGTAGCGCCAGCACTGCTGAAGCCTTCGCAACTGCTTCAGTTCACCTTTCCAGCGGAACCACGTTGCATGACAGCTGGGCAATCAACACCGATGATACTCACGGCGGAGCAAACTGGCTGGCCTGCAACGCTATTGTTGATGTCAATCTCCTGGGGCAGCAATTGGTAGGTTGACTGATCTTCACCCTGCGGGTCCTGTTTGTTCTCCCTGATTATCAGGGTGATGTGGATGCAGTGAATGTACAAGACCAGGTTTGGGTATGGAACAGATCCTGCGTTCCACTGTTGCGAAGAGGGCTGAGCGCACGCTGCAGGCACGGTAAATCCATGATTCGGGGTGGTTGCTCACGACATGATGGAAACCAAGGAAACAGTAGTTGCCTGTTTCTCTAGTGTGCGATTGAAGCCGTTCGTTCTCAGCTTGATCCCTGTTCCCGAACTTATCCTGGTTTTCATGGCGGTTCTCTTTATAGGGATTCCGATGAATTTCCTATATGTCACGTACTGGTCAAAAAACATAATGTAAGCCGGGATGTGTATTCCGAGCTTGCATTCTGCAGCGTGAATGAAGCCCTGAAATGCTATGGCGAGTTCGCTCGTTTCAAGGTTGGCAGTGTGTGGTTTGGATCCGGCGCGCGGAAGGTGCTGCGGAATGGTTCAAGAGGCAATCGATGGAGCCGCGTTTCTGGATGAAAGTTCAGTTGCAGTTCCACAATAGAAATCAACTACAAAGGTGGATTATCAAATGGCTGCGATCATATCTGTTTTGAATAGCGGCTCCGTTGCCCAGACCCTGGTGCTGCAGGAGGCTGGTGCAGCTGTAGCGCCGCGCACCTTGGCTATCGCTGACGGCTGCTATCTCCTGGCTGGGGCCGATGGCAGCGGTGTACCGGAGGACATCGTCGTCAAGCGGTCAGAGATGCATCTGCTGCTGGTCAAAGTGTCAGACGGTTCCGAACAGGCGCTGCTGACCATTGAGGACTTTTTTTTGAGCCATGCGCAGTTGTTTGGCCTGGGTGTGGGAATCATTCTCGGCACTCCGTGGAGACTGCCTGTGTCGATTCTGCAGTGTGCGATGGGTGTCGCCGCTCGGATGGACGGATCGCAGCCATTGTGTTGATCAACAGCGGCGCTTCTGGGTTGCCGCGTCGGGGTGATGAGGCAGGTTGCGTTTGATCTGATACAGAGTCTCGAGAAGTTGCAAGTGGGGATTCAATGGTCATGCGCGATGACGATCGTGCTCCTCGCCGTTTCAGTAGGTCGTGGGTATACCCGCGGTGTCTTGGGCGGTCCCGTGTGTGGTTGATCACACGCTAGACGGAGGTGTTGCATCCAGGTTGCAGCGCCCATTCCTGGGTTGGCTCTCACTGCGCTGTGCTGGCTCAGACGAACTTCTCCGGAGGGACGCCACCACGGTTTGCATTTGCTTGACTGGCCTGGCTGGACAACGAGATTGGATCGCCATAGTGATCTCGATTGCGGAATGCCGGCCGGGTCCACTGTCTGTTCTGAAATAGCAGTCTTCCGTGTTCTGGATGTAAATACTTTGAGGTGGCGGATGAGCAATTTTGACAAGGGCTTGGCCTTCCCGAAGAAGGGTAGGGTCGAGAAGGTGTCTGTCACATACAAGGCCGTTGCATTGGCTTTCATGGTTTCTTCAAGTGCGTTTGCAGATGCTGCGAATGAGCGTCTTCGGTTCGTGCAGGTTTCCTCAACCAATCGAATGGCCGACGTCGGCACTCGCGCGCAGCGTTCTGCGGCACTACGGAGCGGACAGAAAGATGGCGTGATGATGGAAAGACCAACTCCTGCCATCGTCCGGTCAGGTCGCGAGAGTTGCACTATTCCGGCGTCAGCTGGGCCGGAAGAGGAAGTGCTTGTGTTCGAGCAACTTCCAGTTTCGAGCGCGGATACGCCAGAAGATCCAGGCGAGGCGGCTTCAGCACGGAATGAGGATCAGGTTGCGGTAGTCGGGCGATTCGTTGCTTCTTCGCCTTTGCAGGGTATCGCCGCAATGGCGGTATCCGCTTCAGGGCCAGGCTTGGTCACCGAGGCCGAGCTACGCGGTTTGTTTCTGAGTATGGTTGATGCTGCTGCAACCCGCAGCCCTGCGGTGGCAGGTGCATTGGCGCAGTACGCTGCGTCCAACGCTGATGTCTCCGAAGCCAAGGGTCAGCGCTACCCGCAGTTGAACATCGGAGCTCGCGGGCTTTCCCGTGAGTTGGGCTCCGCCACCGCTACCCGTAGTCGCGATCCGTCGCTGAGCTTGGGCATGACCACCACGCTGTTCGACTGGGGGCGGGCCCGCAGGACCATCGAGAGTCGTAGTCATCTGGTCGACGCGGCTGATTCCGCGGTGCAGGCACAGTTGGAGTCCTCGGCTTACGATGTGACCTCGAATCTGGTCGAGCTCGCCAAGCAGCGCATCATTGTCGCAGCCAGTCAACGCTATGTAGACCGCATGGTTGAGCTGGTGAAAATGCTGGAAGGCATCGTTGCAGTAGATGCCGGTAGGGTAAGTGAGTTGACGCAGGCGCGGGCGCGAATGCTGCAGGCTGAAGCATCGCGCAGCACGGCAGACTCCAAAGTACGTGATATCGAGATCAACCTGCGCAGGATGGTAGGTGACCGTCCACTGCCTGGTTTGCCTGCCTCCCAATACTGGGATATGCGATTGCCAGAGCTGACCTGGCTGCTGGCCGCCGCGCAGCACCACCCCACCGTGCTGCAGGCCAGGGCGTCGGCACGCTCGGCGGAGCTGCAGGCCGATGCAGTGCGCTCTGCGCTTCTGCCTCAGGTCAACTGGGTGTTGAGCAAGGACACGGGCGATAACACCTATAGCCGCGAGTCTGCATGGCAGACAGGGCTGACGTTGTCCTGGTCCGCGTACCGCGGTGGCTCCGGCCGTGCATCGGAACAAGCTGCGCGGCAGCGAGCGCAGGCAGGCTGGATGGCGGCCGAGGAGCGGGTCCGGGATCTGGAGCACCGTATTCGCGCCGCCAATCAAGATGCCCGTTCGCTCGCTGACCGTGCCGATCTCTACCGCGGCCTGTCTGGGGAGTCGAACAAGATCCGCGCCGCGTTCTACGAGCAGTGGTACCACCTGGGTCGGCGGACCTTGCTCGATGTCCTGTCTTCAGAAAGCGAACATTACAACAATCAGGTCGCCGAAATATCGAGCCGATTTGATGGTTATCAGGCCGTAGTGAGGCAGTACGCAAGCGCCGGGGTGCTGGTTGGCTGGCTGGGTGCAGGTGGCTAAGCGATTCTTCTGGAAGGCAATTTGCAGGCGAGGGACCGTTTGGATGTCGCTGCGAACCTGCATCGCGGGAGTGCCGCATCGCAAGCTGCGATGCTCGTTTTGAGACTTTCCCTATGTATGGGGTCTTTCCCGGAAAACATACTGGCAGCAACGAGGTGACGGATCGTGGCTTGTCGGTGCGATGTAGGTGTAGAGCAGCGGGTCATGGTTGAGAGCCTGGATGAGGGTATCCCTTCTTTGTGAGCGCGAATCATTCGCTTTTACTCCAGGCTGCGAAATACAAATACGTTATTGAGGAATAAGGCATGTCTTTGAATGAAACGATGAAACGCGCGGCTTCAGCTATTGCTGCGACAACGGTTTGCGCCCTCGTGTACACAGGGGCTTACGCGGCAGTTCCGGCGTCTGCGTTTGCCGAAACCTATCGGCCGGTACCAGCGGTGGCAGCCAATCAGAGCCAGGTGGTGTACTACCGTGATGGGACCGCAGGTCAGGATGCCAGCGCGGCCAACGTGTATGTGGATAGTGAGTTTCATACCAGCCTCCTGCCTGGCGCTTTTACAGTGTTGTGCATTGCACCGGGCACGCATGGCCTGAATGCAGCGTTGGGGGATGTTCCTCATTATCAGGGCAAGGCCGCGCAGCCACGAACCAACCTGGAAGGAGGCAAGACCTATTTCCTGAAGGTTGGCGAGAAGGGCGCATTGCTACCGACGGCGGTCAGCCGGGTGGACGCGGAAAGGGAACTTGCCAACAGCCAGCGCCAGGTTCACTTGTTGTCGCGCGCCTCTGCTGTGATGGAGTGCAACTACACGGCAACGGTGGCGGCGCAGGAGTACAGCTTGTCCGGCGACGTAGCGTTCGCATTCGGCAAGACGGCTTACTCCGATCTCCGCGCAGAAGGTCGCGGCGCAGTAGTGGTGGTTTCCAGCCAATCGAAGAAGGATGGAGTAGGCCATGGTCCCATGGACCAGGTCGTTCGCATCACTGCAATTGGCCTTGAAGCTAGCAATAGAGCGCTGGCAGAGCAGCGCGCACAGACGATGTTGAGGACGCTGGTTGGTGACGGTTCGGCTGTTGGAACCACGGTCGCTCTTTCCAGTAGCCTTCGCGAGCTTCTGGTCGACAACTGCATGGATGACCGAGCGCATATGATCGGATGCAGTTCGCAGAATCTCCGGGCAGACAATCAGGAGCATGCGTATCGGTAGTAGTGCGCGGGGCATGGCGACTTGGTTTCCAGTCTTGATGGTGTGCCAATCGGCGCGGGAAGGGGCCACCATCTGTACGCAGCGACGTTCAAAGGTGGGGGCGGTCTCTTATCTCAGGATCCTGAAAGATTCTGGAGGTCCCCTGTTGCCAGTGGCCGAGGCGGTATCCCGCAGCGCTGATCTTGAAGCGCCATCAGGATCAGCGGCTGCCAAGCATCTCCATGGTTCAGCCTCGCCGTCAGTACCGCTATTTCGATGCACCCAGGCTGACTATTCGTGATGGCGGGTTCACCAAGCATCCACCGCTCAAAAATTTTGACGGAATGTGCACGTCAGGCAATAGCCTGCTTCGATCGAACTTCGAGAGTTTGTGCCACGGCAGCGGGAAGACAAGTCGTATCGACGTGATAGGTAGTGTCGGCGTTGCTGGTGCTTCAGCAGAAAATCGGGCACCGGGTCAGTGTTGGTTCGACCTAGTTCTCAACCCGGTGATCAATCGCGGTGTTTCGCATCTACCACCGTGTTTGAGGATTGCCGTTGACCAAATAGTGGGGAAGCACGGTTGCTACGAAGGGGCTGAACAGCAGTGCGCCTGATACACCAAACATCGACGGTAGCGACTGGCTTGGGGCCATTCTTGGATAGCTGAGGACATAGTGAGGCGGGTGGCTTTGATCGTTGGATCTATAGCCACATTTGTGTTGGATGAAAGAGTGATCGCCCTGGCCGCTTGCCAGGGGTGATGGGGAGCGCCGACCAGCATGCTGTCCGGTATCCACCTGGTGTTACTGGGATCTGCGGTGTAGAGGAGTTGATTCATTGAAATGGTCAATCATGGCGCCACTCCGTGTTGCGGTGTTGGACGATCACTATTTAATTCAGATGGCTTTGGAGCTGCGCCTATCACGCGAACCGGATATGAAAGTTGTTGGCGTCCATGCAAACAGTCGGGATCTGCTTGCTTCGTTGAGTGAAACTCCGGCAGATCTGCTGGTGCTTGACTATGCGCTGGGTGCAAGCGAGCTCGATGGGCTACATCTGATCGGATTGATTCGTCGTAGATTTCCTACGCTTTGCATACTCATTTCGTCCTCGACGGAGACACCGTCCGTTGTGAATCTGTCGCTCAGTGTTGGTGCGAACGGCTTCTTTGGAAAGTCAGAGAGCGCGGAACTGCTGGTTGAGGCAATACGCAAAGTGGCTTCGGGTGAAACCTATGTATCGCCAGGGCTGGCCTACCGTCTGGGACGACAGCCGCCACCTGCGGGGCGCTTGTCTCCCGATGTAAAGGGCGCGCAACGCCTGTTGAATGATCCGTCGCTCTCGCCCAAGGAACGCGAGGTGCTGCGCTGCTGTCTTGACGGTATGTCGGTATCGCAGATATCACGGAAGTTCATGCGTAGCATGAAAACCATTAGTGGGCAGAAGCAAGCCGCCTTTCGGAAACTGGGGGTTCGTACCGATGCAGAGCTTTTCAAACTGCAGCACAGCCTCGCAACCAACTGATTGAATCTGAGTATTGTTACCGTGCCGCACATCATTTCGAGGCGCCGCTTCCTCCGTGCGGCATGGTTTCCTGTGGCCCTTTTCTTGCTGGCGGTCAGCTACGACGTGACTGCCGGCCCGACCAGGGAGGTGACCTTGTTGGCGCGTAGCAGTACTCCAACTGTCGCACTTGAGCTTGGGAAAGGGGACGAAGACTGGGCGCGGACCAAAGGCACGCTGGTGCTTGGTGTTGCCTCGCCGAGCTTCATGCCACTTGAAGTTTTCTCCGGCAATGACGGCTTCGAGGGCATCACTGCCGATGCATTCGGGGCGATTGGTGAAATGCTTGGTATGAAGCTCCGGGTGGTTCGCTATCCGGACAGGATGGCAGCCTTGCGTGCACTGGAGGACGGCGCCGTCGACATGGTTGGAAGCGCCAACAACTACGAGCTGTCGGGGCATGCGGTGCGTTTGACGCACCGCTATGTCGAAGATACGCCGGTAATCTACGTGCGCAAAGCCGAGCATCGGCGCATGCCTACGACGCTGGCAGGGATGCGTATCGCGGTGGCGGAGGACTATCTCCCGCAGTCCCAGATTCGCGATCTGTATCCAGACGCGGTCATCTCCAACTACCGTTCGCGTGAGCAGGCACTTGCCTCGCTCGCCTTTGGTAGCGCAGATCTCTACCTTGGCGACAAGGTCTCCAGCAACTATCTGGTCAATCTGAGCTACTTCAACTACGTGCGCACGATGGTGGTTCCGGACATCGACACAGGTGGTTTTGCGTTCGCCGTGCGTGAGGATGCATTGACGTTGGAGCGGGTGGTAAATTCTGCGCTGATCCAGATCAAGCAGACCCATGGAAGTGAGATTCTGAAGCGCTGGTCCGGTGGTGGTGGCATCGTGCCATCGGCACGGATTGAGCTTACCCCTGCAGAGCAGCGCTGGATTGACGCGAACCCGGTGGTGCGATTTGTCGCCAGCAACGATACGGCCCCGCTTTCCTATTTTGATACCGACGGTCGCTTCAGTGGCTTGAGTGCGGACATCATGCGTGCGATAGCGCAGCGGACTGGCGTGGAGTTCGAGCCGGTTCGGGTGTCCCGGCTTGATCAGCAGATGGCTGCACTGGAGGCCGGAACTGCAGATGTGACCATGCTGGTGCCGACCGCATCGCGTGCGCAGCGCTTTACCTTTTCGCGGCCGTTCGTGCAGACGTCATACGGCATCATCACGCGCGAGGATGAGAGGAATCCACCGTCACTGAGTGACCTTCGTGGCAAGCGCATTGCCTTGCCGTCCAGTCACGCATTGAAGGAAATTCTGTTGCTGGCATCGGACTACCAGTTCATGGAGGCCGACACCCTGGCCGCAGCAATGGAGTTGGTGAAGGATGGCAAGGCAGACGCCACCATTGCGTTCCTTCCGATGGCGCTCTATTACACTTCGGTCCTGCATGACGAAAAGCTGCGCGTGTCTGACGTGGTTGAAGATACGCCTGCGTGGTTGGCTATTGCCACGCGCAAGGATATGCCTGAGCTGGCCAGCATCATCGACAAGGCGATGATGCAGATTCCGCCGGACGAAGTGGATATCTTCCAGAACCGCTGGCGGCCACGCCCCGATGCGTCACCCGCTGCATGGACGGACTTCCGTGCATTGATCTACAAGATCACCGCTGGGACTTTACTGCTTGTTCTTGTGTCGTTGATATGGAATGTACATATCCGCTCGCAGTACCGTCGTCGCCAGGTGGCCGAGGACGCGTTGGGTGAGCAGTTGAACTTCATGCGCTCGTTGATCAACGGCACCCCGCACCCAATCTATGTTCGTGACGAGCAAGGACGGTTGGTTACCTGCAATACCAACTACCTGGACATGTTGGCGGTGACCGAGAAGAAAGTGCTCGGCAAAACCTCGATGGAAGGTGCGAAACTCGATCCGCTGGAAGCCCAGAGTTTCCACGAGGACTATCTATGGGTGATGGCCAACGGCAAGCCGCTGGAGGTGGATCGTACGCTGCACTTGCCCGGGCGCGTGCTGAGCATCTACCACTGGATCTACCCGTATCTGGATTCGCAGGGGCAGGCCAAAGGCGTGGTCTGCGGATGGATCGATGTGAGCGACCGTCTGCATCTGATGGAGGAGTTGCGCCGTGCGCTTGACGCCGCGGATCAGTCGAGCCGGGCCAAGACCACCTTCCTGGCGACCATGAGCCACGAGATACGCACGCCAATGAGTGCGATCATCGGCATGCTGGAGCTCGCGCAGAGGCACGCCGATCAAGGTCGCCTTGATCGGCAGGCTATTGCGGTTGCGTATGACTCGGCACATGGCCTGCTGGAGTTGATCGGTGATATCCTGGATGTGGTTCGCATAGAATCTGGCCATGTCAGCCTGAGCCCGAAGCATGCCAATCTGCGTGAGATGATCGAATCGGTAGCGCGGGTGTTCAAAGGCCTGGCCCGGCAGAAGACCTTGCACCTGATACTGGAGCTTGACCCAAGCGTGGACTGCGACGTCTCCATCGATCCGATGCGTTTCAAGCAGGTGCTGTCCAACCTCGTCGGCAATGCCATCAAGTTTACCGATCGTGGGCAGGTAACCATCCGGGTCAGCACGGCTTCAGTGGCAGAGACGCAACTGCGTCTGCAACTGGAGGTCGCAGACACTGGCATAGGTATCGCTGATGCAGACATCGCACGTCTGTTTGATCCGTTCGCACAGGCCGACCATGGCCGCAGTATGCGCGGCGGAACCGGCCTGGGCTTGCCGATCTGCAAGTTTCTCTGCGAGTTGATGGGCGGTGACATCTCCATTCGCAGTTCGCTGGGGAAGGGGACTTCGGTGATGCTGAACTTGCCGTTGGAGGTTGTGCCTGCGATTCCGGGAGCTGTCGAGGCGGTGCAGACGGTAGACGCCGTTCATCCAAGTTTGAAAGTTCTGGTGGTGGACGACCACTCGGCCAACCGTAGCCTGCTTACCCAGCAGCTGGCATTCCTTGGGCAGAGCGTGCGCAGCGCGGCTGACGGGCGTGAAGGCCTGGATTGCTGGTTGGAGGAACGCATTGATGTCGTGGTCACCGATTGCAATATGCCGGTGATGAATGGCCATGAGATGGCCCGCGCGATTCGGCGACATGAAAAAGCACATGGCCTGCTACCTTGCGTGATCATCGGTTTCACCGCCAATGCGCAGCCGGAAGAGCGGGCAAAGTGCATTGCGTCGGGTATGGATGATTGCCTCTTCAAGCCGGTCAGTCTTAGCACACTGTCCAGCATGCTGGTCGCGCTGGGTGAGGCGACGGGCGCAAGCGCAACGCAGACGCGTCAGCAACAGATCAAAGACATCGACTCGACATTGCGGGAACTGACCGGTGGCGACAGAGCGATGACACGCAGTCTGGTCGCTGAGGCACATAGTAGTTTCGTGCGTGACCTGGCCGATCTGACGGCCCTGCTGCCAGAGTTCGAGCCGCGGGCAATGTTCAACCTTGTACATCGCATCAATGGTGGTGTGCGCCTGTTGCAGATTGCGCACTTGATGGATATCTGCGAGCGAATTGAATTTCTTTGCGATCAGCCCGAAGTCGAGCTCGAAGAGGTCACGGCAAATGCGCAGTTCATCGCCAGTGAGCTACCCGCGATCATCGCGGTGCTGGCCGATATGTGCGTGCCGGAAGCGTAGGCTGATCGGCAGGCACAACAGCTGGGCCCGCGGTGTCAGCCGCGGGCGATGCCAAGAATCCGTTCGGCGATCCTGTCCAGCGGCAGCACTTCGTCGGCGGCACCCAAGCGCACTGCACTGCCCGGCATGCCCCATACAACCGAACTTGCTTCGTCCTGGGCCATCGTGGTCGCACCGGCCTGTTTCATCTCCAGTAGACCGCGTGCACCGTCTTCGCCCATGCCGGTAAGGATTACCCCAACTGCGTTGGCGCCTGCATTTTGTGCGACAGAGCGGAACAGCACATCGACCGCGGGCTTGTGCAGGTTGACCGGCACGCTGTCGTCAACCCGGCAACGCCAGCGCGCACCATCGCGTATCACCCGTAGATGGCGACCGCCTGCGGGCAGGTAGGCGTGGCCGGGCAGAATGGCCTCACCGTCGCTGGCCTCGCGCACCGACATTGCCGAGTGCCGGTCCAGGCGCTCGGCAAAGGCGGTGCTGAAGCTGGCCGGGAGATGCTGGGTCATGACGATGGCCGGTGCATCGGCTGGCATGGCCTCCAGAACCACGCGCAGGGCTTCAGTGCCGCCAGCGGAAGCGCCGATGGCGATCAGACGGTCGGTGGTGCGGAAGCCGAGACTGCTGGCGCTGGCCGGCTTTTGCAGCGGTCGACGTGGACCGCCGGCGATGGCGCGTACCCGCGAACGCGCGGCCATCTTCACCTTGCTACGGATTTCCTCTGCGTACGCATCCAGCCCGCGTGCGACGTCGAGCTTTGGCTTGGCGACAAAGTCCACGGCACCCAACGACAAAGCCTGTAGGGTTGTATCGGCCCCGCGCTCGGTCAATGAGGACACCATGACCACTGGCATCGGGTGCAGGCGCATCAGGTTCTCGAGGAATGCCAAACCATCCATGCGCGGCATTTCGACGTCCAGGGTGAGCACATCGGGGTTGAGCCGTTTTATTTTCTCGCGCGCCAGCAGCGGATCTGCGGCGGTACCCACAACTTCGATGGCCGGGTCGGCTGCGAGGATCTCGGTCAGCACCTGGCGGACCAGGGCCGAATCGTCGACGATCAGAACCCGGCAAGGCGCCTGCAGACTCATTCAAACAGCTCCACGCCACCACTGACCGGGGTGTGCGACAGACGGGCGCGGACGGCGGTTTCGGTGGCAACCACTTCGGCATCGTGTGCATGCGGCAAGCGCTGTACTACTACGCGGCCGGTTATCGGGAAGAACCAGATCTTGCGCGGATGGATACCGCACAGATCTTCGGCAACGATTGGAATGTGTTCGGCACGCAGGTACTGGCGGACGAACTCCGCGTTGCGTGTGCCGACCGGATTGCTGGTGAAGCCCTTGAGCACATTGGCGCCGCCGAATACCTTGGCTTCCAGCCGCTTGCGATGGGCACCACGCTTGAGCAGGTCGTTGATCAGCAGTTCCATGGCGTAGCTGCCGTAGCGCGCAGGCGCGCCGTCGCCGATGTTGCCTTCGGGCAGCAGGAAGTGATTCATGCCGCCGATCCCCAGGATGGGGTCGCGGATGCAGGCGGCAACGCAGGAACCCAGGATGGTGGTCAACGCGGTATCGTCATCCACCACCAGGTACTGGGTGGGCAGGAGCTTGGCGGCAATCGTCTGGAAACGGGTGTCGCGGTAGCGCATCACCTCATCGGGATGTTGCTGTGGATTCTTCATGCGCCGTTCCTTCGACTGCGGCGGTACAACGTGCGCCCGCAGGGCTGGATCACATCGGCTGCATGCAGGTAGTTCTCCGAGTGGCCGGTATAGAGCAGGCTGTCGTCGTCCATGTGCTGCACAAGGCGCGACAGGATGCCGCGCTGGGTGGGCTTGTCGAAATAGATCATCACATTGCGGCAGAACAGCGCATCAAACGGGCCGCCCACGTCGTAGCGGTTGGCCAGCAGGTTGAGCGGGCGGAATTCGATGAGGGCCCGCAGCGCTGGCACAACCCGGCACTTGCCTTCATTGGGGCCGCTGCCGCGTTGGAAGTAGCGCCGCTTCATGGCTGGGTCCAGGCCTGCGATACGGTCCATCGCATAGACACCCTGGCTGGCCGTGGCCAGTACCTGGGTGTCGACGTCGGTGGCAATGATGCGTACCGGCGGCGTCATCGACGAAAACGCCTCGCAAGCCGTTATCGCCATGGAGTATGGTTCTTCGCCGGTGGAAGCAGCGCACGACCACAGTTTCAGCGGTGCATGTGACGCACGCGCCTGCAGCTCCTCGCGCAGCTTGTCGAAATGATGCGGCTCGCGGAAGAACGAGGTCAGGTTGGTGGTGAGCGCATTGGTGAATGCCTGCCATTCCTCACCGCCATGCTGCTCCAGCTGGTCGAGGTAGTCCTTGAACGAGCGCAGGCCCAGGTTGCGCAGCCGCCGCGACAGACGGCCGTAGACCATGTCGCGCTTGGCCGGCGCCAGTGCGATGCCCGCGCGCGCGTGGATCAGCTCGCAGACGCGGCGGAAGTCACGGTCGTTGAACTCGAAATCCCGCTCGTTGCTGTCCATATCGATCATGGTGTCTGTGCGCTCAGCTGGCCAAGGCCAGCGCTGGTGACGGGTTTGCCGCAGCAGGTTTTGTACTCAGCTGGAACACCGCCACTGCCTCGTCAAGCAACGTGGCCTGTTCTTCCATCGCGCGTGCCGCCGCGGTGGCTTCTTCAACCAGGGCGGCGTTCTGTTGGGTGGTCTCGTCCATCTGCATGACAGTCTGGTTGACCTGTTCGATACCTGCGGACTGCTCCTGCGAGGCGGCGGAAATCTCGGCCATGATGTCGGTGACCCGTTGTACCGCGGTCACGATCTCGCCCATGGTGGTGCCGGCCTGTTGTACCAGCTGCGAGCCTTCGTCCACGCGCTCGACCGAATCCTCGATCAGCGTCTTGATTTCCTTGGCGGCAGCCGCCGAGCGCTGGGCGAGGGTTCGGACCTCGGCGGCAACCACCGCAAAGCCGCGGCCCTGTTCACCCGCGCGTGCAGCTTCCACCGCAGCGTTCAGCGCCAGGATGTTGGTCTGGAAGGCGATGCCATCGATCACACTGATGATGTCGGCGATGCGACGCGAGGACTGCTGGATCTGACCCATGGTGGTCACCACTTCGTCGACCACCAGGCCACCGCGGGAGGCAACGCCGGCTGCACCGATGGCCAACTGGTTCGCCTGCCGCGCGGATTCTGCGTTCTGGCGCACGGTGGAGGTCAGTTCCTCCATCGACGCAGCGGTTTCTTCAAGGTTGGCGGCCTGCATTTCGGTGCGGCGCGAGAGATCGGCGTTGCCGGTGGCAATCTCGCCCGCGGCCAGATTGATGCTGTCAGCCGACTGCTGGATGCCCGAGACTATGCCGGCAAGCTGGGTGACGGTGCTATTGGCGTCTTCACGCATGCTGGCGAAGACACCCTGGGCGTCGCCGCTGAGTTTGACGGTGAGGTCGCCGTCAGCAAGCGCCTGCAGCAGGCGTGATACTTCCCCAAGATTGTCATCGCTGACCCGCATCATGGTGTTCAGCGAGCGGACCATCGCATGGAAGTCGTGCTCGAAGCGGTCTTCATCGCCGCGCTGGCTGAAATCACCGGCCGCTGCCGCGCTGCCCAGGCGTTTGATTTCGTTGTTTATGGCGGCGAGGTTGTTCTTGATTGCAGCCATTGTGTCGGTGATGACACGCTTGTCGCCCGGCAGCAAAGGCATGTCCTGGCTGAGGTCGCCAACGGCATAGCGCTGTGCCAAGGCAATCACCTGCATCTTGACGTCGATGTGATTGCCTACCAGAACATTGGTTTCTTCCACCATTACCCCGTAGTCGCCGGGGAAGCTGCTGGCATCGATCCGATAGCGGATCATGCCGGCGTCATGCTGGCGTGCCATCTCGGCCTGCGCACCGATCACCGCGCGCAGCTGGTCCTGCATGTGCGACATGCTGCTCAGCAGTTGGCCGGTCTCGTCCTTGCTGGGGGCAGCGATACGGTTGTCCATGCGGCCATTGGCAATGGCTGTGGCCACGGCGGTTGCGTTGCGCAGCGGCAGTACGATGCGATTGCCGATGATCCAGCTGAGCGCCAGTACCAGCAGTACCAGTACGCCGCCGGCTACCGTCATGATCGCGGTGAACTTCAGGGCCTGAGCCTGCAGATCGTCCATGTAGACGCCGCTGGAGACGACCCAATTCCAGGGGCTATACATCCCTGCATAGGCAAGTTTGCCGACCACACCATCCTTGCCTGGTTTCGCCCAGCTGTAGGCAACGTAGCCGCCGCCCTTGCGTGCAGCCTCGACCTGGTCGTAGTACAGGCGCACGCCATCTTCACCGCGGAAGTCCTTCATATCCTTGCCAACCAGGTCGGCACGGAACGGATGCATCAACAGCACGTACTTGTTGCTGTAGATGTTGAAATAGTTGACGTCGCCATCGGACCGCATTTTCTGCAGCGCGGCAAGTGCGTACTTCTGCGCGTCCTGCAGCGGCATTGCGCCGGTTTCGGCTTCCTTGGCGTAGTGATCCAGCACGCCATAGCTCATTTCCACCTGGGCACGCAGCGCGGCCTTGCGGGTCTCGTACAGGTCCAGGTACTGCATGCGCGCCGCGATGACCGACAAGGCGATGACGCCAATGACGATCAGCGCGGTCAGCAGGTTCAGCTTGCGCCTGACAGAGATATTGGAAATGTAGTTGTTCCAGAGCGAGGAAATAGTCATCGAATCCGCTGGTTACCTTGCGGTATCAGCGCTGCGTGAGGGGATAACGGTTTATCGGCCGCGAGCGGCATGAGTTGAGCGGCTTGGAGGAGGATGTCAGCCAAACTGGTCAATCCGTTCACGTATGCGAAGAAGGCTGGCCGACTCGCCGCGTCGTTTGATTGTGGGAGCGGTGTAAGCCGCGAATCCGGTGCTGGTTCGGGTTGCTGGCCTTACCTTGATCGGCGTTGTGTCGGCTTCGCGGCTTACGCCGCCCAAAAAAAAGAAATCCGATGCCAGGGACTGGCATC
This sequence comes from Stenotrophomonas sp. STEN038, assembly GCF_056759895.1. NCBI lineage: Bacteria > Pseudomonadati > Pseudomonadota > Gammaproteobacteria > Lysobacterales > Lysobacteraceae > Stenotrophomonas > Stenotrophomonas sp. STEN038. Next base: position 19,125 of record NZ_JBRRDW010000027.1, on the reverse strand, counting down.
GGACTCCGGGTGACTCAATCGCGTTGGTTTGCGGCATTGTTGCCGCGGACGCCAACAGTGGTACTTAGAACTCCTGCCAATCCGAGTCAGCCAGTTCGGCTACAGCGGTGCGGGCAGCGGCTGCGCGACGGCGGGGTGCCGGTACGGCGGCCTGGACGGCAGGGCGCTGGGCCGGTTCACGTACGTAAGCCGGGTTGTCGGTGACTGCAGCGCCTTCTTCCAGCTGGAATACGGATACCACGTTTGCCAGATGTGCGGCCTGTTCTTCCATCGAGCGGGCCGATGCAGTGGCTTCTTCTACCAATGCAGCGTTCTGCTGGGTGGTCTCGTCCATCTGCACGATGGTCTGGTTGACCTGCTCGATGCCGGCCGACTGCTCCTGTGAGGCAGCGGAGATCTCGGCCATGATGTCGGTCACGCGTTGCACCGAGGCAACGATTTCGCCCATGGTGGTACCGGCCTTGCGGACCAGGGCCGAGCCGTCGGCGACCTTGCCGACCGAGTCGTCGATCAGGCCCTTGATTTCCTTGGCCGCACCCGCCGAACGCTGTGCGAGCGTGCGCACTTCCGAGGCGACGACGGCAAAGCCTCTTCCCTGTTCGCCGGCGCGTGCGGCTTCCACCGCTGCATTCAAGGCAAGGATGTTGGTCTGGAAGGCGATGCCGTCGATGACAGAGATGATCTCGGCGATCTTGCGCGAGGACTGCTCGATCTGGGTCATGGTCGTCACCACCTGGCTGACCACTTCGCCACCCTGCGAGGCTACCGAGGCAGCGCCGATGGCGAGCTGGTTGGCCTGGCGCGCCGATTCTGCGTTCTGCCGCACGGTGGAGGTCAGCTCCTCCATTGAAGCAGCCGTTTCTTCCAGGTTGGCGGCCTGCTGCTCGGTACGACGCGACAGATCGTTGTTGCCGGCGGCAATCTCGGTGGCAGCGGAGTTGATCGATACCGAGGACTGTTTGATGCGGCCGACAATACCGGTCAGCTGCTCGGCGGTGGCGTTGGCATCGTCACGCATGGTAGCGAACACGCCCTGATACTGGCCGTGCATGCGCACGGTCAAGTCGCCACGCGACAGGCCCGACAACAGTGCGGAAATCTGCTCCAGGCTGCTGGCATTGGCGTCAAGCAGGCCGTTGATCTGGCTGGCGAGCTGCAGGAAGAAGCCGTCCTTGTCTGCTGTCCCGATGCGGCCGCTGAGGTCGCCTGCGGCGGCAGCCTCGATGATGCGCGCAACTTCCTTCTCGACCTGGGCTTCGGTACTGCGGTCGCGCCACTCAACGACGTGGCCAACGGCGACATTGTTGTCGTCGCGGATCACCGAAATGGTCTGCGCGAACTCGGCTTCGCCAAAGCGCATTTCGCGCTTGACGACGCCGGTCTTGTCGAGTGCTTCCAATACCTTGCCGTCGACTTCGCCACGGTGCTCAAGCACCGTAACCGGCTGGCCGATCAGCGGCTTGCTGGCGTCGAAGTGGCCGAGTGCGCCAGTGATCTGCTCATGGTGTTCGTTGAGCTTGTCGAGCAGGGCGCGGTTGGCGTAGACGATTTCCAGGTCGCTGTTGGTCAGGAACACGCCGGTGGACGAGTAATCCAGCGCGGTGCGGATGCGCAGGTTCTCATTGGCAATGATCTGGTCGCGCTCGATGCGTTCGCGCAGGTCGCGCTGCATGCGTTGCATGGCGCGCAGCAGATCACCCACTTCGTCGGCGCGCGAAACGTCGATGGAGCCGTCCAGCTTGCCGCTCGCCACTTCGGTGGCAACATCCACGGCGCCGCGCATTGCCTTCACCAGCGAGCCGGCGAACAGCCAGATCAGCGCAAGGCCGGCGGCACCGCCGACCAATACAGCGATGATGATGAGCAGGGCCGATGCGCGATAGGTTTCCGCGGCTTGCTTGGCGGCTGCCTGGGCGCGGCTGTTGTCATTTGCAGCCAGCGCCTGCAGGGCCGCGTAGGCATTGCGATGCAGGTTGCGGGTTTCGCCGACGAAGGTGTCGATGGCGTCATCCGGCAGGTCCAATGCCAGCATCTCGGTGACCGCGTCATAGGATGCTGCGGTCTTGCCCCAGTCGGCGACAAATTTGTCGAACAGCTTCTTCTGTTCGGGACTGTCGATCAGCTTCGGATAGGCGGCGATGGTGGTGTCGATCTGCATGCGCAGTTCGGTGGCACGTGCCTTCGCGTCGGCTTTGACGTCATCGCTCGCGCGTACCAGGCTCTGGTAGGACGCATTGCGGTACTCGCTGACCATGCCACTCAACTCACCGGTGGTGCGAAGGCTGGGCATGCGGTTTTCAGCGAGGTCGGTGGTGACGTTGTTCAGCGAGTGCAGGCCGCGGTAGGCGACGATTCCCTGCAACAACATGACGAACAGCACGACGCCGAAAGTAAGCATCAGCTTCGGCTTCAGTTTCAGCGAGTTGATCCACTGCATCTTGCGCGATCTCCGGGAACAGGCCCCGCCATGTCACAGGGGCGGGGTGGCACGCCGGCGGGGCCGGCGTGACGAAAGGCGGATTACTTGATGTTTGCCAGCTTCAGGTTGGCCGGCGACGCCACTTCGATTTCGGCGCGCGATGCGTCGCGCTGGATCTTGCCGATCACGCAGACGGTCTTGCCTTCCAGGGTTTCCAGCGGGAAGCCGAACTTGCTGCGGTTGCTGCCGGCGATGCGTGCCGAGAAGGTGTGGCGCGGGAAAATGCCGCCCATGTGCAGGAAGGTCGGCTGGCCTTCGGAACCTTCGGCGTAGCGGGCCTTCTCGACCTTGCCACAGACCATGCCGTCCTTGCCGGCGAAGCGCGCGGCGGTTTCCGGCGGGATCATCTCGGCATCGGCGGCGGCGTCGAACGCAACGGTCGCCAGTACGGTGGCAGCAAACAGCGGAAGTACATGCTTGTACATCGGAAACTCCGGGAAAGGATAGGTGGCCGGTCGGGGAGGACAGGCATGCAATCGCTATCGGCCCGTAGTCGTCGGGCTTGAATTGCATGCATGGAACTGTGATCGACTTTGCGAAACTGCTGCTCAGGCGGCTTCTTCGGCGACGCTCGGCTGGCCGAGGTCGGCGGTATCGAGCAGGGTCTCGATATCCAGCAGGATCAGCATGCGATCGTCCTGGGTGCCGATGCCGGAAATGAAGCGGGTATCGACTGCAGCGCCGAATTCCGGTGTCGGGCGGATCTGCTCGGCACTGAGGGGGATCACGTCGGAAACGCTGTCCACGACGATGCCGACAACGCGGTCCTCGACGTTGAGCACGATCATCACGGTGAAGGCGTCGTAGCGGGCCTCATCCAGGCGCAGCTTCAGGCGCAGATCGATGACAGGCACGATGGTGCCGCGCAGGTTGATGACACCCTTGATGTAGTCGGGGGCATCGGGGACGCGGGTGACGGCGTCATACCCGCGGATTTCCTGCACTTTGAGGATATCCACGCCGTAGTGCTCGTTGCCGAGAGTGAAGCTGAGGTACTCGCCACCGGTGGTATCGGCGGACGTGCTGCGGGAGTCATTCATGGCGGATCCTGGTCCTGGCGGGCTGCCGATGCGATGCGGCTGATGCACCGGTATCGGCGCTACCGGGTGGGACTTTAGGGACCAGGGTGGGTTTCGCGGCGCAAGGAGCGTGGACTGTGATTTCGGGCCGGGTTGGCGGTGGCTGCGTCGTTGGCCGTCGCTTGTGCGTTTGCCCTATGCGGTCATCCACGAAAAGGCGGGAATTGCTCTTGCCTTGGCTTACTCCCCGTTGCTACGCGCCTTGCGCAACCGATCGATCCTGAAAATGTAGCGCTGGATGATGTTGTCGGCGCCGCGCGGCAGGTCGTCGAAGCGCAGGCCGATGCGGGTCATCTCCGAACCGTTTGGCTGTTTCTGCTGGCGCAGGTTGCAGACCACAAACGAGGCCTTGATCGGGGCCCCTTCGGGAACCTCCAGCAAGCAGCTGTAGCGGCTCTGCAGTTTGAGGAGGTTCTGGTCCGGCGGCAGCAGCAGCGCCATGCCGCCTGCGCTGATGTCCAGCACGCGCCAACGGGTGGCTTCGCCGCCGTCCGGGTCTGGGAGTACGCAATACGGCGAATCGCCAACCGGCGTTTCCAGGCGATAGAACTCGCGCCGCTGAAGGTGGTAAACCTCCTCCGGCAGCGGCATCTCAAAGGCCGTGTGATCGCCGCGTTCAACGCGGTGGTGGTCCTGCAACTGGAAGCGCACCATGACCTTGTCGACCTGGCCAAAGCAGAGCAGGGTGCTTGCGGTTTCCACGGAGCGGTTGATCGATGGCACCGGGCTGGCATCCAGCATCAGGCCCTGCATGTCCACCTCCAGCACCGCCGAAGGGAAGGACTGGTCGCGGCCGTCCGGGTGCACATTGATCATCGAGCGCTGGTCGATCATGGCCTGCAGCAGATGCCTTACCTGGTGCGGGTTGCGCACCATGTAGCGGTCATCGGCATACAGGTTGCCGGCATGTGGCGAGGGCGTCGGTGCAGTCGATTCGTGGTCGGGCATGGACACTTTACGGTTGGGCGGTGATCAGTGTGCCCGCGTCGGACGCGGTACAAACTGTGATAACGGCCGCCTTTTTAACATCTTTAGTCCGTCTGTTACGAGCCCGGTAATCGCACCCGGTGATTTACCTACCTGTCTGCGCGTGCTCGGAATTTAGCGGTTTGCCGAATGTCCGGACTGCCGGGCTTTTGACGGGTATACGGAGGAACCTGAGTGGCGGCTTAATGTTCGAGATGACAGCGTGAAATAGTCTAAAAAGGCGATTTAGGTCACAAGTTAACATTCGGTGATCCGTGAGCATCTGCAACTTCCGGGCAGTACCCTCAACGCAAGGGAACAGCAGATGAGCAAGGAAGCCGCAGATCAGTTCGATCAGTTGGGTTCGCTCTACGAGGACATGGCAACCTGGCCATTCCGGAAGTACATCGAAACCCCAAGCGTGTTTGCGGCGCTGGGCCCACTCGATGGACTTGATGTCCTGGAGTATGGCTGTGGCAGCGGTTACTACTCGCGTCTGTTGAAACGCGCAGGCGCACGCAAGGTGGTTGGATATGACCTTGCCGAGGGTATGCTCGATTACGCACGCCGCTGCGCGCAGCGTGATGGTCTGGATATCAGCTTCCACTCCACGTTGGATGAAACCACCAACGGCAACTTCGATCTTGTACTGGCGGTCTATGTGCTGCCTTACGCCACGACCTTGGCGGAGTTGGATCAAATGGCGGCGGAGATGATGTCGCCACTGCAGCCCGGTGGTCGCTTGGTCGCATTGCCGATCCATGCACATTACGCACCAGCGCCGAGTTACTACGAAGGCTGCGGCTTCACGCTGACGCCGGATGATGACGCCAATCCCTGGCAGGAAGGCGGGCGTCTGCGCCTGGATCTGCGCTACCGCCAGTACGAAGCCAGTGTGCATGCCTGGTACTGGTCGCAGCAGGCAATCGAGGCGGCATTGCTGAGAGCGGGTGCGGAAGATATCAACTGGTCGAATCCGCGGCTGATGGCGGATCACGATCTGGGCGAGGTGCCGCCGGCGCTGCAGGCCTATGTCGATGAGCCGCACGCGGCAATCATCGAGTGCCGCAAGCGCTAGCAGCGCTGGCTACCACCAGCGGTGCTCGGCAAGATGCACTTGCAGTAGATGAACCATGCCTTCGCTCCTGCCCTCGGTCTGGTCACCGGGGCGGCGAGCGTCCCCGAGGGTAGAGCGATGCCCATTGAAGTGGAAATACTGAATTCCATCGAACAGATGGATGAAGCTGAGTACCGCGTGTTTCACCACGCCAGTGGCGCCTCGTTCTTCTACGATTGGCGCTTCCTGTGCGCTGCCGAGCGTTCACCTTTGTTGGCGATCAAGGGGGCGTTCTACCTGCTCGCCCGCGAAGACGGGAGGCTGGTCGGCTTCGTGCCTGCGTACCTGCAGCTGGTGCAGACCGTGGATCCTTTTGGTTTGCTTGGGCGCACTGCGGGCATTCAAAGTGATCGTGAGCAATGCGCGCTTTTCAGCCACGCGATGCACTGCTTTGACAGCGGCGTGATCGTGCTGCCAGGAGCGGCAGCAGAGGATGAATTGGTTGCTGCGCTCAAGACGCTGGCGGTGCAGCTGGACGCGCAGTATGTGGGGCTGTTGAACGTCGCCAGTGATCAGGCCCGGCAGCAATTGGCGGAGCAGGGGCTGGCGGTGCGCTACCTCGTCGATCGCTATTTCATGGACATGACCCGGTTTGAAGATATCGACGCCGTGATCAAGGCGTTGCCAAAGGATGGGCGCTATGAGATGACCCGTCAGTTGCGCAAGTTCGCTGCCGGATGCGGCGGCATCAGTCTGCTCAGTCCGCCCTTCGATCACCGCCTGGACCAGCTCACCGAGTTGTGCCAGCAGACCACGGCGCGCAATGGAACGCCGCAATACTTCCCGGCGCAGACGCTGGCACGTTTCGTGCGGACGTGTGCAGGTCTGATCCGGCTGGTGGTGGTGGAAGACCAGGGCGTGGTGGTCGGGGGCCTGATCTGCTTCCTGGATGGAACGTTGATGTGCATCTGGTCGGCCGGCATGCGCTACGACCTCACCGATTACAGCCCCTATACCGTCAGTTTTGCCTATGCATACGAATGGGCCCTGGGGGCAGGCATACGCACCATCGAAGCCGGTCGCTTGAACGCGCGCATCAAGACTCGGCTTGGCCTGCAACCGTTGCCACTTTACTCAGCGACAAGCGCTATCGCCGTCTGACTTCAGTCTTCTGGATGATCCGAGGGAACCACCATGGACCCGCAGCACGCAAAGATGCTCCCCGACGACTATCGGGCCTTCTCGCAGACATTGGAGGGCAAGGTCAGGTCCCGTCATCATGCCGAGTACGCCAGTTGGTATTACAGCACGGCATGGAATCGGCGCCATTTTGAACGCTTTCCGGAGTACATCGTGCGAGCGGCGTCGGTGGAGGACGTGATCAAAAGCGTGAACTTCGCACGCCTGCACGGGTTGAGGGTTGCGGTGAAAGGCTCGGGCCACAGTTACGCAGGCAGCTTCCTGCATCGCGGTGGCCTGTTGCTGGACCTGGCCCAGCTCAACGCGATCGAGGTGGATGCGGAGCAGGAAACAGTGACCACAGGTCCGGGTGCAACCAGTGCTCAGCTGACGCATGCCTTGGCACCGCACGGATTGGCATTTCCTACCGGTCACGGCGCGAAGGTTGGTCTTTCCGGGTTCCTGCTGGGCGGTGGATTGGGCATCAACTGCGATGCCTGGGGCGGCATGAGCACCTTCAACATCCTTGCATTGGATGTGGTGACCGCCGATGGCCGCTTGTTGCACGTCAGCGAAACCGAGAATGCGGAACTGTTCTGGGCGGCACGAGGCGGCGGCCCCTGCCTGTTCTTCGTGGTGGTCCGGTTTCACCTTCGGGCCTGGCCTGCGCCCAGGGCGATGCTGGCGCGCAGTTACGCGCTGGATACGGCCAAACTCAAGCCCTTGCTGATGGCCTTGTGTGCACGCAAGCATGATGATCGTGTTCAAGTCATGCTTGTGCTTGGTGGTGCACCTGGTGTGCCTGCGGCCTTGAGCGTCAGCGTGTTCTGCGACGATGCCGCCAATGCCGGATCATTGCATGCGGCTCTGGAAATGGATCTGCAGCCCTGGCTGGGCGAGTTCGTCGAGCATGTGCTCGACAGCTTCGATCCCATTTACCGCCAGACCGAACAGGCCATGGTCAGCAAGCGCTACCGGGTCGACAACATCCTCACCGATGCAGTGGGGAAGGTTGCTGACGTGCTGGTTGCAGGTATGCAGGAACGTCCTTCGCCAGCTACGTTCTGCCTGCTGATCCTGCGGCCGAACCATGAGCATGCCGATGCTGCGTACTCGATCCATGGGCGGCTCTCCGTCTCCGCCTACGCGCAGTGGAATGACGAGGACGAGGACGATCTGAACCGTGATTGGCTGCGCGGTGTGTTTGATCAGCTGGCGCAGTTTGCCACCGGCAGCTATATCAATGAGTTCGATCTTGAGGCGCGTTCGAGCGAGGTCGCGACCTGCTACTCCGCCGATGCCTGGCGGCGTCTGCAGAAACTACGGCAGCGCTATGACGCGCATGGGGTGTTTCCGGGCGTGTCGCTGCTGGCGGCGGATGTCAGCGAGCGCGTTGTCTGACTGGAATGTGCGGAGCAGCCTGCAGGTGGCGGGGGGACCGCAGAGTGTCCGCCCGCCGCAAGCAGTTGTGCCTTAGAACTCCTGCCAATCGTCGGTGCTTGTGACAGATGCACGAGTCGCCGGCTTCGGGATTGAACGCAGTGCAGGGCGGCCGCGCGGCGGTGCTGCGCTTGCGCTGGCAGCAACTTTCGCCAAGGTCGCGCTTACCGAGCCAGCCAGGCGGAACTGTGCCACCGCAGCGGACAGGTGCTGCGCCTGATCTTCCATGGAACGCGCTGCGGCCGTGGCTTCCTCGACCAGTGCGGCGTTCTGCTGGGTGGATTCATCCATCTGCATCACGGTCTGGTTGACCTGGTCGATACCGGTGGACTGCTCCTGCGACGCCGCCGAGATGTCGGCCATGATGGTGGTCACGCGCTGCACCGAGGCGACGATGTCGTCCATGGTGTTACCGGCGTTGCGGACCAGTTGCGAGCCTTCGGCGACCTTGTCGACCGAACTGTCGATCAGGCCCTTGATCTCCTTGGCCGCTGCGGCCGAGCGCTGCGCCAGCGTGCGTACTTCCGATGCCACTACCGCAAAACCGCGGCCTTGGTCGCCTGCGCGTGCCGCTTCCACCGCAGCGTTGAGCGCCAGGATATTGGTCTGGAAGGCGATGCCGTCGATGACGCTGATGATGTCAGCGATCTTCTTCGACGAGGCCTCGATCGCGCTCATGGTGGTGATCACTTGTCCGACCACGCTGCCGCCCTGCGCGGCAACCTCGGCGGCGCCACGTGCCAACTGATCGGCCTGGCGTGCGTGTTCGGCATTCTGGCGGACGGTCGAGGTGAGTTCCTCCATCGATGCCGCGGTTTCTTCCAGATTGGCTGCCTGCTGCTCGGTGCGGCGGGACAGGTCGTCGTTGCCGGTGGCAATCTCGCTGGCCGACAGGCTGATACTGCCGCTGGCCGCCTGGATGCCTGCGACGATGCCGCCCAGCTGGTCAACGGTGGCATTGCCGTCGTCGCGCATGCGGGCAAACACGCCATGGAAGTCGCCTTCCATGCGCTGGGTAAGGTCGCCTTGCGCTACTGCCTGCAGCAGCTTGGAGAGGTGGCCAAGGTTGATTTCGGTGGTTTCCATCAACGAGTTGACACCACCGACCATGTCGCGGAAATCGTGCTCGAACTGATCGGCATTGCCACGCTGGCTGAAGTCGCCAGCCGCTGCGGCATGGGCCAGCCGCTTGATCTCGTTGTTGATCGCGGACAGGCTGGCCTTGGTGCTGTCCATCGCCTGGGTGATGACGAATTTCTCGCCGGGCAGACGGTCCATGTCCACCGAAAGATCGCCGCGTGCGTAGTGGCGCACTACCTCGACAGCGCGCATCTTGACGCCGATGTGCTGGGCAACCAGGGTGTTGACCTCGCGCACCATCCGCCCGTACTCGCCGGGGAAACGGGATTCGTCGATACGGAAGCTGATCGCGCCCTGGTCGTGCTCGCGCACCATCTCGTTCTGCGCGCCGATGACGGCCTTGAGCTGGTTCTGCACGCGCTGCATCGAAGCCAGCAGGGCGCCGACTTCATCCTTGCGGCTGCTGTCGATGCTGCTGTCCAGGCGGCCGTTGGCAACGTCGTCGGCGGCGCGCAGGGCATCATTCACCGGGCGCACGATGGCGCGCACGATCACCACGCCCAAGGCGGCAGACAACAGGCCCAACAGCAACATGCAGACAAGGATCGCGGTGGTGCTGCGGGCCTGCGCGGCATTGGCGTTGGCCACTTCCTTGTCCAGTACCGAGGCGACGTGGCTGCTGAGCTTCTCGACCGCATCAAACAGATCGCGACGACTGATCCGTGACTGGTCGTTGGAGACGCTCTGGGCCAGCTCGAACTGGCCTTCATTTATCGCCTTCTCCATCAGCGCGTGTGCACTGAAGTAGGCATCCAAGGTTTTGCCCATCTCCGCGTACAGGCCCTGCTGGGTGGTGTCGGCTGGCAAGGCTTCGTATTGCTTGCGGTGTTCAGCGAGCTTCTGCCGCTGATCGCTGATGCGTTGGTTGTACTCGGCGACGAAGGCGGGTTCATGCAGGTGCGAGAGCTGCGACAGCTCGGCGATGCGAATTTCAGCCAGATCGGCGCGCATCCGCTCCAGATACTGCACGGCCGGCATGTAGCGCGAGCTGACCTGTTCCAGCTGGGTCGTGGCCTGGTTCAGCCGCACTACGGCGAAGCCGCCCATGGCCAGCGTGGTGAGCGTGGTCAGGGTGAAAGCAACTGCGAGTTTTCTGGCGATGCTGAGGTTGCGAAAGAACTCCATCTCTAACTCTCCGGATCGACTGCAGATTTGGACGCTGCGGAGGGGTCTCATCCAACCCTGGATTGCGCAGCGTAGTGTCCACGCCGCAAGCCTATGCGGGTGTTGTCATAGCCGATAACGGCGTTTTCTTACTGCGCTGTAGGGGGTTCTACGTCCGGAATTCTGAAGGATTCAGCACAATTAGCTGAGTGCACGTCACAAGTCTTAGCCGTTCAAAAACATCAGGATGGTTTAGTGATGCGCCGCTTGGAGTGAATGTGCGCCCATTCACCATTTCAGATTATTTCATCAGCTCTCTTACGATCATTCTCAAGTGGCGGTTTTCAGCGTGTTGCTCAAGCTGGTGAACCGCGGAAACAAAAAAGCCCCCGGCATTGGCGGCCGGGGGCTTTGTGTAACGGCGGGACGGTCAGAATTCCTGCCAGTTCGCCTCATCCAGCTTGCGCGCTGCCTGACCGCTGCGGTTGCTGACGGCAACCGGGCGCGGACGTTGTTGCGGATGCTGTGTGACGGTCGCCACCGGCGCCTTGTTTGCTGACTTGCTGCCGCTATCCGCAGCAGTTCGGAACACCGCCACTGCCTCGGTCAGCTGGTTGGCCTGGTCTTCCATGGAGCGTGCGGCGGCGGTGGCTTCTTCCACCAGCGCGGCATTCTGCTGGGTGGTTTCGTCCATCTGCATGACGGTCTGGTTGACCTGGTCGATGCCCGCGCTCTGCTCCTGCGAGGCCGCTGAAATCTCAGCCATGATGTCGGTCACGCGCTGCACCGAAGTAACGATTTCATCCATCGTTGCACCGGCCTGCTGCACCAGTACCGAGCCTTCGCCGACCTTGCCGACGGAGTCGTCGATCAGGCCCTTGATCTCCTTGGCGGCAGCCGCAGAGCGCTGGGCGAGGGTGCGTACTTCCGAGGCGACCACCGCGAAGCCGCGACCCTGCTCACCGGCACGGGCGGCTTCCACCGCGGCGTTCAGCGCCAGGATGTTGGTCTGGAAGGCGATGCCGTCGATGACGCTGATGATGTCGGCGATCTTCTTCGACGAGGCCTCAATCGCGCTCATCGTGGTAACGACCTGGCCGACCACGGTGCCGCCCTGGCTGGCGACGCCATGCGCGCCGATGGCGAGCTGGTTGGCCTGGCGTGCGTGCTCGGCGTTCTGGCGCACGGTGGAGGTCAGTTCCTCCATCGAGGCCGCGGTTTCTTCCAGATTGGCGGCCTGCTGCTCGGTACGACGCGACAGGTCGCTGTTGCCGGTGGCGATTTCGGTGGCAGCCAGGTTGATGCTGGAGGCAGCGTGCTGGATGCGGCCAATGATGTCGGTCAGCTGGCTGACGGTGGCGTTGGCGTCGTCGCGCATGTTGGCGAATACACCGTGGAAGTCACCCTGCATCTTCGCTGTCAGGTCGCCACGGGCGATGGCCTGCAGCAGCTGCGAGAGCTCGGACAGGTTGCCGTCGGTGGTTTCCATCAGCTGGTTGAGGCTGCTGACCATGTCGCGGAAATCATGCTGGTAGGCATTGGCATCACCGCGCACGGAGAAGTCACCCTGTGCGGCGGCACCGGCCAGACGCTTGATCTCGCTGTTGATCGACGACAGGCTGGCCTTGACCGCATCGACGGTCTCGGTGATGACGGCCTTCTCGCCGGGCAGGCGTTCGATGTCGACGGACAGGTCGCCGTTGGCATAGCGCTTGATGACGTCCAGAGCCGACAGCAGCATCTGGATGTGCGAAGCGACCAGTGCGTTGCATTCCTTGACCATCACGCCATAGTCGCCCGGGAATGCAGTCTCATCCATGCGGTGGCTGATGACACCGACATCATGCTGCCTGGCCATCTCACGCTGCGCGCCGATAACCGACTGCAGCTGGGACTGCATGCGCTGCATCGAGGTGAGCAGGGCGCCCAGCTCATCGTCACGCTGCACGCTGACGGCATTGTCGAGCTTGCCGGCAGCGATGTTGTCGGACAGTTTGACGGCCTCGTTGAGCGGCTTGAAGACGAATCTGCGCAGCAGCAGGAACAGCGCGCCGCACAGCAGCAGGGCGGCAATCACGCCGACCACGACGATGGTCCACAGCAGGGCCCGTGCCTGTTCCATCAACAGGGCGCGCGGCACCACGACGCCGAAGGCGAAGGTCTGCTCGGCGTTGCCGATCTTCAGCGGAACATAGGTTTCCACTACCTCTTCGTCGAGAGCCGCATCATGGCGTTGTTCGAAGGTGATCTTGTCGCTGGCGGTGTTGGCCAGCATGGTGCGCGTGTCCGCATCATCGGCCTTGCTGCCGACCTTGGCCGGATCACGGTCGGCGATGATGGTGCCCACGGGCGACAGCAGGCGGACGTAACCTTCCTGCATCGGGCGCATCTTGGACAGGCGATCCTGCAGCGACTGCAGGGCAAAATCCACCGTCACCACGCCGAGGAACTGACCGTCCTGGACGATAGGCGTTGCCAGCGTGGTCATCAGGATCTTCTTGCCGCCGATCTCGTAGATGTAGGGTTCCAGCACGGACGGCTTCTTGGTCGCGGCCGGTTGCAGGTACCAGTCACCATCGCCGGGCACGTCGTAGCCGCGCAGTGGTTCCTGTACCGGTGCGCCGTCCTGCCAGGCCCAGTAGCTCATGAAGCGGCCGCTGGCGTCATGGCCGTCGGCATCGATATGGTTGGCATCGTCGCCGTCGAAGGCCTGCGGCTCCCACAAGGTGCCAACACCGACCCACTGCGGATTGTTCAATGCCTGCGAATGCAGCACCTGCGCAGCGCTCAGGCGGCTGAAGCCGCCTTGCTGTCGCAATGCCAGGAAGCTGCGCGACAAGGTGTCGTTGGCCTCAAAGCCGTGGCCGAGCTCGGTGGAGATGCGCTGGGCCTCGAGCTGGGCGATGTTCTCAAGACTGACCCGCGAGGCCGACAGCAGCGCATCGCTGCTGCGCAGGTAGATGAACAATGCGGTGAGGCCGAATGCGAAGGTCGCGACCAATGCCGTTCCCAGCATCAAGCGCATTGCAATACTGCGGGTGAGGAAATTAGTGGGCAAAGACATGGGTTACTGCTGGCCTGATAGGTAGGGGGTTTGTCAGTACATCGGCATCTGCAGGCCGAGCTGGAGCGTTTTCTTGCACTGAAATGACGACGCCCCTATTCAGGGGCGTCGTTCATACGTGTGAAGCTGGCGATCAGAATTCCTGCCAGTCACCATCGTTGTCGACGCGCACTGCGGCATTGCCGCGTTGTGCCGGGGCGACTGCACGCAGGCGACGTGCCGGGGCAGGGGCTGCCGGCGCAAACGCTGCTTTGGACGGCTGCGGCTGCGCGACGACGGCCTGCACGGCGTCGGTGCGGAACACGGCCACCGCTTCGCTCAGCTGGTTGGCCTGGTCTTCCATCGAACGCGCGGCGGCGGTGGCTTCTTCCACCAGTGCGGCATTCTGCTGGGTGGTTTCGTCCATCTGCATCACGGTCTGGTTGACCTGGTCGATGCCGGCGCTCTGCTCCTGCGAGGCCGCCGAGATCTCGGCCATGATGTCGGTTACGCGCTGCACCGAGGTGACGATCTCGTCCATCGTAGCGCCAGCCTGCTGCACCAATACCGAGCCTTCGCCGACCTTGCCGACGGAGTCGTCGATCAGGCCCTTGATCTCCTTGGCGGCAGCCGCAGAGCGCTGGGCGAGGGTGCGTACTTCCGAGGCGACCACCGCGAAGCCGCGACCCTGCTCACCGGCGCGGGCGGCTTCCACCGCAGCGTTCAGCGCCAGGATATTGGTCTGGAAGGCGATGCCGTCGATGACGCTGATGATGTCGGCGATCTTCTTCGACGAGGCTTCAATCGCGCTCATCGTGGTAACGACCTGGCCGACCACGGTGCCGCCCTGGCTGGCGACGCCATGCGCGCCGATGGCGAGCTGGTTGGCCTGGCGTGCGTGTTCTGCGTTCTGGCGCACGGTGGAGGTCAGTTCCTCCATCGAGGCCGCGGTTTCTTCCAGGTTGGCGGCCTGCTGCTCGGTGCGGCGCGACAGGTCGCTGTTGCCGGTGGCGATTTCGCTGGAGGCCAGGTTGATGCTGGATGCGGCGTGTTGGATGCGGCCGATGATGTCGGTCAGCTGCTCAACGGTGGCATTGGCGTCGTCACGCATGTTGGCAAATACGCCGTGGAAATCGCCTTGCATCTTTGCGGTCAGGTCGCCACGGGCGATGGCCTGCAGCAGCTGCGACAGCTCGGACAGGTTGCCGTCGGTGGTTTCCATCAGCTGGTTGAGGCTGCTGACCATGTCGCGGAAATCATGCTGGTAGGCGTCGGCATCACCGCGCACGGAGAAGTCACCCTGTGCGGCGGCACCGGCCAGACGCTTGATCTCGCTGTTGATCGACGACAGGCTGGCCTTGACCGCATCGACGGTCTCGGTGATGACGGCCTTCTCGCCGGGCAGGCGTTCGATGTCGACGGACAGGTCGCCGTTGGCATAGCGCTTGATGACGTCCAGAGCCGACAGCAGCATCTGGATGTGCGAAGCGACCAGTGCGTTGCTTTCCTTGACCATCACGCCGTAGTCGCCGGGGAAGGCGCTTTCGTCCATGCGGTAGCTGATCATGCCGGTCTCGTGCTGTCGCGCCATCTCGCGTTGCGCGCCAATCACTGACTGCAGCTGCGCCTGCATGCGCTGCATGGACTGCAGCAGCATGCCAACCTCGTCGCGGCGCGAGGCGTCGATGCGGCGGTCGAGCTTGCCGGCGGCCACATCATCGGCCACGCGCACGGCATCGGCCAGCGGCAGCATGATGGCGCGGATGATCGCCCAGCCCAATGCGGCGGCCAGTAGCAGGGCAAGGCCCAGACCGATCACGATGGCGATCAACGAGCGCTGGTGCGCGCTGCGGGATTCGGCCGTCTGCTTGGTCAACTGCTCCTGGTTGTACTGCGACATCTGCTTGAGCTGATCGAACAGGGCGCGGCGCAGCTTGCGTGAATCGCCACTGGAGATGGCGTTGGCGGTGACGAAGTCGTCGGCGGCGATCGCGGCGGCGATACGGTCGTGCGCTTCGAAATAGCCAGCGCGCTGCTGCTTCATGTTGTCGTACATGGCCAGCTCGGTGGCGCTGTAGTCGGCTTCGATGTCGTCGTAGGCCTTCTCAGCAGCTTCAATCAGCTTGCGGCTGTCAGCCATGCGCTTGTCGTAGTCGGCCAGCTGTTCCGGATTGCCCTGGTAGTTGAGCTGGGCCTGCTCGAAGGTGCGGTATTCACCGAGCTGGGCACGCATTTCGCCAAGCTGCTGGACGGCCGGCATCCAGTTGTTGTTGACCTGCTGTATCTGGGTGTCGGCCACGTTCATCCGCCACAGCGCGAACAGCGCAAGCAGCAGGGTGAGCAGGCTGGTACTGCAGAACGCAAGCACCAGCTTTCGCGTGATCGACAGATTCTGGAACCACTTCATTGCAGACATCTCCGTAGGCGGGCATAGGGGGCGATCCACAGGTCCGGCGCTCCTGTGGAATGTCGTGCGTGCTGCTGGTCGCGACGGCGACCCAGGTTGGTTGACATACCTGATTGCATTGCGATGCGGTATCGGCACGCCTGTAATGTTCTTGAAGGCGTTGTGCGGCGATGATTCAGCCAAGCTGCCTTGTGCGTTTGTCCTGCGATCGCAGTTATTTCCTGCATGCACGCGAGCACGGAAAAACGCCGCACGCCCAGAAGCTGGGGGTGCGGCGTCAGGTGCTTGTTACGGTGTCCTCAGGCTGCTTGCTGGGTGCGCAGGGAGCGCACCAGCCCACCAATATCGACGATCAGCGCGACGCGGCCGTCGCCAAGAATGGTGGCGCCGGATACACCGCTGATGCGGCGGTAGTTGTTCTCGATGTTCTTGACCACGACCTGCTGCTGGCCGATCAACTCATCCACTTCCAGCGCGATCTTCTGGCCGTCACCTTCCACCACGACGACCAGCGGGTCGGCCTGTGGATTGTCGGGATAGCCGTAGTACTGGCCCAGCGACAGGATCGGCAGGTATTCGCCGCGGACGCGCAGAACGCGCCCTTCGCCGGCCATGGTGCGGATATCGTCCGGCTGCGGCTGCAATGCTTCCAGCACGTAGGCCAGCGGCAGGATCAGGGTTTCGCCGGCAACCGAGACGGTCATGCCATCGAGGATGGCCAGCGTCAGCGGCAGCCGGATCAGCACGCGGGTGCCGGCACCGGTGCGGCTCTCCAGCTGTACTTCGCCACCCAGCGCCTGGATGTTGCGGCGGACCACGTCCATGCCGACACCACGACCGGACAGGTCGGTGACCGCATCGGCGGTGGAGAAGCCGGGCTGGAAGATCAGATCCCAGACCTGCGAATCGCTGGGGTTGTCGGGCACGCTCAGGCCGCGTTCCAGCGCCTTGGCCAGGATCTTGTCGCGGTTCAGGCCACGGCCGTCGTCGCTGACCTCAATGACGATGTGGCCGCCCTGATGCGATGCCGCCAGGGTAATCGTGCCGGTCTCGTCCTTGCCGGAGTCGCGGCGCACGTCCGGCATTTCCAGGCCATGGTCGATGGAATTGCGGACCAGATGCACCAACGGATCGGCGATCTTTTCGATCAGGCCCTTGTCCAGCTCGGTGCCTTCGCCGATGGTGCGCAGGCGTACCTGCTTGCCGAGGCGGCTGGAGAGGTCGCGGACCAGGCGCGGGAAGCGGCGGAATACGGCATCCACCGGCAGCATGCGCACGCCGATGACGGCCTCCTGCAGGTCGCGGGTATTGCGTTCGAGCAGGTCCAGGCCGGCCAGCAGTTGCTCGGCATGGGCTGGATCCAGTCCGCCGGAAACCTGCTTGAGCATGGCCTGGGTGATGACCAGTTCGCCGACCAGGTTGATCAGTGCATCTACCTTGTCGACGCTGACCCGGATCGAGCTTTCGGCTTCGTGCTGCTGGCCGCTGGCAGGTGCCTTGACGGCAGCCTCGGCGATGTTGGCAACCGCAGCGGCCGGTGCATCCACTGCAAGGCTGGGCGGCGCGGCAGGGCGGATATCCAGTTCGCAGTCATCGACTACCCAGGCAAAGGTGTCTTCGATGCGGCTGCGCGGCACCTTGCCGACCAGACCCAGATCCCAGGCCAGGTAGGCTTCCAGCGGATCGAGCTGGTCGAAGCTGGGCAGGCGCGCCATGCGCGGTTCCACATGCAGGGAACCCAGGGTTTCCAGCTCGCGGATGATGCGCAGCGGGTCGTTGCCGCTCATGAACAGCGATGGTGCCGGGGCAAAGCCAATCTGCCAGGCATCCGGGGTTTCTTCCTGCTTGACTGCTGCTACGGCAACCGGCGCCGCGCCCGAGAGCACGGCCTGCAAGCGGTCGGTTATCGCCTTGACCGCTGCCGGGTCGGCAGGCTGTCCGTGTTCGACTTCGCGCAGCAAAGCGCGCAGTACATCCACCGACCCCAGCATCGCATCGATCGCGTTGCTTTCGAGTGCGCGCTTGCCAGCGCGCAGCTCATCGAGCAGGGTTTCCAGCACGTGGGTGAGTGCAGCAATGGTTTCAAAGCCAAAGGTGCCAGCACCGCCCTTGATGGAGTGGGCGGCGCGGAACACCGAGTTGATGACTTCAGGGTCGTGCTGGCCGTCTTCCAGTGCCAACAGGCCGGCTTCCATTGCATCCAGTCCTTCGCGGCTTTCTTCGAAGAAGGTGGCGTGGAAACGCTGCAGGTCCATGCTCATTGGCGCGGTATCCGATCGGTGGGGCAGGTGGGCTGATCAGCCCAGGACTTTCTGTACGGTGGCAACCAGCTGTTCTGGATTGAACGGCTTGACCAGCCAACCGGTGGCACCGGCGGCCTTGCCTTCGGATTTCTTGTCGGCGGCCGACTCGGTGGTCAGCATCAGCATCGGCGTGAACTTGTAGTCCGGCAGCTGGCGCAGTTCGCGGATCAGCGAGATGCCGTCCATGTTCGGCATGTTGACGTCGGTGACCACGGCGTTGAAACGCTGTCCCTTGGCCCGGCCCAGGGCGACCGCGCCGTCTTCGGCCTCTTCAACCGAAAAGCCGGCCGAGGTGAGGGCGAAAGAGACCATCTGGCGCATCGACGCCGAGTCGTCCACCACCAAGATTCGTGCGCTCATGCAGCGTTCTCCACAGATTTCGTTGTGTCAGGGGTTGCTTCCAGACCAAGGGTCCGGAGGACACCGAGCAGGCGCGCGGCATCACGGAAGGTGTCGGTAGCGTTGTCGAAGACGGTGCCATTGCCTGCCTGCTGGCGGGCCAGCACGAAGGCGCACAGCACCTGCATCGCGGCGGTGTGCACACGGCCTACCTGGCTGGCATCCACGCGCAACTCGCCTGCTTGCGGCAGGTGGGTTGCCAGGTGTTGTTTCAACTCGCTGGTGGACTCGATGCCGAGATCCTGCGCCAGGGCCACAGTGCTCATCGTTGCTCCGAACAAACGTTACTGGGAGAGATAGCGGCGATATGCCAGTGATCTTTAGGGTTGCGATGCGCTGCAGCAGATAGTGTTAACGAGCGCACGGTTTTGTCACTTTGCCCTCTCCCTTTCGCGCAGCAAAGGGGAGGGTTGGGGAGGGGTAGCTTCTAACTGGGTAGTGGGGCGCCCCCCAAGGCCGGGGCGGAAAAGAGCAAACCCAATCCCCGCAGAGCAAGCGCCCTCCCAATCAAACACACCAACCTACCAGC
>NZ_JBRRDW010000026.1:0-68824 GCF_056759895.1 Stenotrophomonas sp. STEN038 | reverse complement strand
GGTGAGAGAGGGCAAGGCGCCGGATGCAGAGGGATTGATTCGTTAGCGGCTGCGCACGGGAAAAATGAACCCACCCCATGAACCCAGGTAGTGCAGAGCCATGCCCGGCAGAGACGTTACCGACAATGCCCTGTAGTGCCGAGCCATGCTCGGCAGAGGCCTTACCGACAATGCCCTGTAGTGCCGAGCCATGCTCGGCAGGAGCCTTACCGGCGGCCGCTGGTACGTGCATGAAGCCCCTTGCCGAGCATGGCTCGGCACTACAGTGAAAAAAAACGGCGCCTCTCGGCGCCGTTTTCGTTCAATCACATCGCAGGCTTACTTCGCCGACGGTGCCCATGCTTTCAGGAAGGCATCGAACTTGGCGCGGTCGTAACCCTTGCCCTTCTCCAGATCCCCAGTGAACTGCGAATGCAGCAGCTGGCCTTCGGCATCCAGCACGAACAGGTGCGGGTAGCCCTTGATCTCAGGGAAGCGCGCAAGGAACTCGGCGTTCTCGTTCTCTTCGCTGTAGTTGACCTTCATCCACACGTAGTTGGCATCGCGGAAGCGGCGCAGCTCCGAATCACCTTCCATGAAGGCATCCAGCAAGTGGCACCAGGAGCACCATTCACCACCCACATCCAGGATGATCCGTTTGCCACCACGCTGCGCCTCGACCTTGGCCGTCTCCAGATCGGCGACCGGGTCGCGGGCAGGGTCGAACTGCGCGTTGAGCCCGGCCACCGCAGCGATATCCGCTGCGGTGGGGGTATTGCCCGATGCCACCGGTTGGCTGGTGTCAGCCACCGGCGCCTTCTGTTCGGACGTATCGAGCGGCTGCACCGTTTCAGGCTTGGCGGCCGGCGGTTGATTGCAGCCAGCCAGCGCCACGGTGAGCAACAAAGGAACCATGCCGAACAGCAGTTTCATCGCCAACTCCTTACTTCACACCGTGCATGAGCTTCTGCACCAACGGGGCGATCAGGAACAGCAGCACGCCGCCACCGATCAGGATCCAGAAGCCCATTGTGTAACCGGAATGGGCCGACTGTACGGTCATGCCACCGGCGCCACTGACGTGACCGGCAAACAGACCGGCCAGATTGTTGCCGATACCGGTCGACAGGAACCAGCCACCCATCGCAAAGCCCACCAGACGCACCGGCGCCAGCTTGGTGACCATCGACAGGCCGATCGGCGACAGGCACAACTCACCGATGGACTGGATCCAGTACACCGCGAACAAGGTCCAGAACGGGATCTTGTTGGTGCCCGGGTCAAGCAGGCTGGACAGCGCAAACATCAGCAGCAGGAAAGCCAGACCGTTGAAGATCAGGCCCAGGCCGAACTTGCGCGGGATCGACGGATTGGCCTTGCCCAGACGCACCCACAGCCAGGCCAGGACCGGTGCCAGGGTGATGATGGCAATCGAGTTGACCGACTGGAACCAGGCGGTCGGGAAGGTCCAGTCACCAAACTGGCGGTCGACGATACGGTCGGCAAGGAAGGTGAAGGAGCTGCCGGCCTGCTCGAAGAACATCCAGAACAGGACGTTGAAGGTAAAGATGATCAGCATTGCGATCACGCGGTTGCGCGAGACCTTGCCTTCGCGGCTGCCTTCAACCAGCAGCATGATGCCCAGGCCGATGAACATGATGGTGAGGATCACCTGCAGCACATTGGCGCCGGCATTGAGCAGGCCGTACATCACCGGGATGGCGATCAGGCAGGCGATGGCGGTCTTGATCACCGGGCCACTGCCCTGCTTGTCCGGCAGCGGCGCACCGATGCCCTTGAGGTGACGGCGCTCCAGCTGGAACCACAGCAGGCTGATCAGCATGCCGATGCCAGAGGCGATGAACACCATCTTGTAGGCCGGCATGGCGTCGGTGCCGAACACCTTCTGCGCCAGGATCTGGGTGAGGATCGGCGAGATCATCGCACCCATGTTGATGCCCATGTAGAAGATGGTGAAGCCCGAATCGCGGCGTTCGTCATCCAGCTTGTAGAGCTTGCCGACCATCGTGGAGATGTTCGGCTTGAACAGGCCGTTGCCGACGATGATCGTGGCCAGGCCCAGGTTGAACACCTGTGGATTGGGGATGGCGATCATGAACAGGCCGGCGGCCATGATCACCGCACCCAGCAGAATCGAGCGTTGGTAGCCAATGATGCGGTCGGCCGCATAACCGCCGAAGATGGCCGCCGCATACACCAGCGCCAGGTAGGCACCGTAGGTATGGTTGGCCGGAGTTTCGCCGGCGGCATTGCCGCCGTGGAACTGCGCCACGATGTACAACACCAGCGCCCAGCGGATGCCGTAGAACGCGAAACGTTCCCAGAACTCGGTCATGAACAGCATCCACAGCGGACGCGGGTGGCCGAGGGTGGTCTTGAACTCCGGCACGGGCGCCGGGGTTGGTGCGGAATTCGGCGCGGCAGCGCTCATGCGGTGTCCCCTGATGATTCGGTGGGTAGTTGATGCAAGTAAGTCGGCCGGAACCGGCGCGACGGGCGAGGATCACAGAAGCGTCGGCTTCACGTCAAATACATACTGCTGCAACCAACAGCTGCGCCATGGCTGGGCCGAGCTCTCCGAGCCCAGCCCATGGTGCACTGCAAGCCGCTGAATAGGTTGGATTTTCAACCCAGGCAGGGGCTCAGGCATCGCCGCGGATGGTGGTACGCACTTCGAACAGCTCGGGGAAGAAGGTCAGCTCCAGCGCCTGCCGCAGGAAGCCCACGCCGCTGGAACCGCCGGTGCCGCGCTTGAAGCCGATCACCCGCATCACCGTGCGCATGTGGCGGAAACGCCACAGCTGGAACTGGGTTTCCAGGTCCACCAGGTCCTCGCACAGCGAGTACTCACGCCAGTAGCGGTCGGTGTCCTGATAGATGTTCTCGAATACCTGGCGCAGGGCCGGGTCGCTGATATGCGACTGGGTCCAGTCGTGGCCTTCGTAGGCCGCCGGGATGGCGTGGCCGAAGCGCGCCAGGTAAGCCAGGAATTCCTCGTACAGGCTGGGCGCTTCCAGCACCTCACGCAGCTGCGCCTGCCCTTCCGGGTCATGGGCGAACACGTTGAGCATGTCGGCGTTCTTGTTGCCGAGCAGGAATTCGATATAGCGGTACTGCAGCGACTGGAAGCCCGAGGACGGGCCCAGCACATCGCGGAAGCCCATGTATTCGGAGGGGGTGAGGGTTTCCAGCACCGCCCACTGCTCGGTCAGCAGGCGCAGCACCTGCTTGGCCCGGGCCAGCACCTTGCGGCACTGCCAGACCTCGTCGCGCTGCATATGGCCGCGCGCCGCGCGCAGCTCATGGCCGAGCAGCTTCAGCCACAGCTCCGAGGTCTGGTGCTGGATGATGAACAGCATTTCGTCGTGGTGCGGCGGGTTGGACAGCGGCTGCTGGGCCGTCAGCAGCTGGTCCAGGCGCAGGTAGCCGCCGTAGGTGAGCCGGCCCTGCAGGTCGGTATGGATACCGGCTTCGAGCTCACGCTGGTTCTTTTCTACGGTCATCGGCCTGGCCATCTAAGGGGGCGGCAAGGGTAACGCAGCGTTGGACCTTCTGTAGTGCCGACCCATGGTCGGCAGGGCTTTATCGGTAATGCCTCTGCCAACCATGGGTCGGCACTACGCCCGCTCCCTTTGCCGAAGGCAAGGGGAGGGTTGGAGAGGGGTGCCCTGGACTTGGCTCCCGCGCAAACGGAATCGAAACACGCGCAAACCGCAGTGGCGCGACAATGTGCCGTTCCTGTCGTCACAGACTGAATACGTTGCAATTGCTCGCCCGAGTCGAGTTCCGCGGAACAAACCTGGCCTTTGCCCGGTCAATCTTGTTGCGGCGCAGGACGGCTTTTTCGGACTGAGTCCTTACCATGCGTAATTCCTATCATTTGAAACCATCTGTCCAAGGTGTTGCTGCAATGACGGTTTCCGCCCAGTTCCAAATCGATTACCTGCAGTACCTGGATGCCGACGGCACCCTGGTACGTGAAGACCTCCCCGCCTCGCTGCGTGAGCCACGCTCGCTGCTGCCGATGTTCAAGCAGATGCTGGCCACGCGGGTGTTCGACACCAAGGCCGTGGCGCTGCAGCGCACCGGCAAGCTCGGCACCTTTGCCTCCTGCCTGGGCCATGAAGCGGCCCATGTCGGCATCGGCGCGGCCATGAAGAGCGGCGACGTGTTCGCCCCCAGCTACCGCGAGTACGGCGCCATGTTCATGCGCGGCGTGCGCCCGCGCGACGTCCTGATGTACTGGGGCGGCGACGAGCGCGGCAGCGACTACGACCGCGAAAGCGATGCGGTCCGCGATTTCCCCATTTGCGTACCGATCTCGACCCAGTGCCTGCATGCGGCCGGCTCGGCACTGTCGTTCAAGCTGCGCAACCTGCCGCAGGTCGCGGTCAGCGTCTGCGGTGATGGCGGCAGTTCCAAGACCGACTTCTACGCCGCGGTGAACTCGGCCGGTGCCTACAAGCTGCCACTGATCCTGTGCGTGGTGAACAACGGCTGGGCCATCTCGGTACCGCGCTCGGCACAGACCGGCGCTGAAACCCTGGCCCAGAAGGGCCTGGCCGGCGGCCTGTTCTGCCTGCAGGTGGACGGCAACGACCTGATCGCGGTGATGGCGGCGATGGAACAGGCGCGCGAGCGCGCCCTGTCCGGCCAGGGCGGCACGGTGTTGGAACTGCTCACCTACCGCCTGTCCGACCACACCACCGCTGACGACGCCCGCCGCTACCGCGACGACGCCGAAGTGAAGTCGGCCTGGTTGAACGAACCGCTGATCCGCCTGCGCAAGTACCTCACCGCGCAGGGCGTGTGGAGCGAGGAAGAAGAAAAGAACTGGATCGCCGAATGCGGCACCCGCGTCGACGAGGAGGTCAACGCCTACCTCAACTGCCCGGTGCAGCCGGTCGAGGCGATGTTCGACTATCTGTATGCCGATCCGCCGCCGGACCTGCTGGCGCAGCGTGCTGCCGCCATCGCCTTGGAGCAGCGCCATGGATGACATCAAGCGCAATGCTGCCGTCACCTCGGCCAGCCACGATCACGGCGTCGCGCACAGCGCGGCGAGCAACAGCGGAGACACCCCGATGACAGCTACCCCGATCACCCTCATCGAAGCCGTCACCCAGGCCTTGGCCTGGGAAATGGAACACGACCCGTCGGTGCTGGTGCTGGGCGAAGACGTGGGCGTCAACGGCGGCGTGTTCCGCGCCACCGCCGGCCTGCAGCAGCAGTTCGGCCCGCAGCGCGTACTCGACACCCCGCTGGATGAAACCACCATCGCCGGCCTCACCGTCGGTCTCGCCGCACAGGGCATGAAGCCCGTGGCCGAAGCCCAGTTCGACGGCTTCGTCTATCCGATGGTCGATCACCTGATCTGCCACGCCGCACGCCTGCGCAACCGCACCCGTGGCCGCCTGCATTGCCCGATGGTACTGCGCGTGCCGTGGGGCGGTGGTATCCGCGCGCCGGAACACCACAGCGAAGCCAACGAAGCCATCTTCACCAATGTGCCGGGCATGCGCGTGGTGCTGCCGTCCAGCCCGCAGCGCGCCTATGGCCTGCTGCTGGCGGCGATCCGCGAGCCGGATCCGGTGATCTACATGGAGCCCAAGCGCATCTACCGCCAGTACAAGGAAGTGGTCGTCAATGACGGCGAAGCACTGCCGCTGGACGTCTGCTTCGTGCTGCGTGACGGCACCGACGTGACCCTGGTCACCTGGGGCGCACAGGTCAAGGAAGCACTGGAAGCAGCCGACAAGCTGGCCGGCGAAGGCATCAGCGCCGAAGTCATCGACGTGGCCACGCTGCGCCCGCTGGACTTCGCCACCATCGCCGAGTCGGTGGCCAAGACCGGCCGCTGCGTGATCGTGCAGGAAGCACCGAAGACCGCTGGCTTTGGCGCTGAAATCGCCGCCCGCCTGGCCGAAGAGTCGATCTACGACCTGCTGGCACCGGTCGAGCGCGTTGCCGGTTATGACACCCACATCCCGCTGTTCCGCCTGGAGATGAAATACCTGCCCAGCGTGGAGCGGATCGTGACCGCCGCCAAACGTGCGGTCGCGGTGGGCTGACATGCTGGCACGCTTGATTGGCAGCTACCGCAGCCAATACCGTAACCCCCTGCAGTTCCGTACCGGGCAGATCGTCGAGCTCGGTGTCCGTGACGAAGAATGGCCTGCCTTCGCCTGGGTGAAAACCAGCGAAGGTGGCGCCGGCTGGGCGCCGGTGGCCTGGCTGCAGGTGCTGGACGATGGCCAGGCCGAAGCGCTGCGTGATTACAGCGCACGCGAGCTGGACGTGGACCGTGGCGAACAGGTACGGCTGCATCACGAACATGGTGGCTGGTGGTGGTCCGAGCGCGCCGATGGCGCGCAGGGCTGGCTGCCGGCACGCGAACTTGAATTGCTGGAAGAGAAACGCACATGAGCCAGACCAAGAATTTCAACCTGCCCGACCTGGGCGAAGGCCTGCCGGACGCGACCATCGTTGAGTGGTTCGTCAAGGAAGGCGACGTGATCAGGCTCGACGAACCGCTGGTGGCGATGGAAACCGCCAAGGCCGTGGTCGAAGTGCCCTCGCCGTTCTCCGGCAAGGTGCTGAAGCTGGCCGGCCCCGCCGGTGACATCGTGGTGACCGGGCACGTGCTGGCCAGCTTCGAGCTCGACCCGAACCTGCCGCAGCGCGCCGATGGCCAGGACACCGGCCATCACCACGGCACCCCGGCCGAAGCCGCGCCCGCACCTGTCGCTGCACCGGCACCGGTTGCAGCGGCCGCTGCCGATCGTGCCGACGAAGGCACCGTGGTCGGCGCGATGGTCAGCTCCAATGCCGTGCACACCGAACAGGCCGTGGCCGTCGGCGGCGTCAAGGCGGTGCCGGCCGTGCGTGCGATGGCACGCAAGCTCGGCGTCGATCTGGCCCGCGTGCGCGCCACCGGCGCCGAGGGCGCGGTGACGATGAATGATGTGAAGCAGGCGGCAGCCGATGGCACCGCGCGCGTGGGCTCAGCGCCTACCGCAGCGGTGCATACCCATTCACCTCTCCCGCAAGCGGGAGAGGTCGGCGCACACAGCGCGCCGGGTGAGGGCGCTCTTCGCGCAACTGCCGCCCGCACCCCGCTCTCCGCCGCCGGCAAGCCGATGCGTACCGCCCCGCCGGGCGTGGTCGCCAAGGGCCAGCCGGAACCGCTGAAGGGCGTGCGCCGCAACATGGCGCGGGTGATGGCCGATGCGCATAGCAAGGTCGTGCCGACCACGCTCAGCGATGATGCCGACATCCATGCCTGGGCGCCGGGCAACGACATGACCTCGCGCCTGGTCCGCGCCATCGTCAGCGCCTGCCAGGCCGTGCCGGCGATGAATGCCTGGTTCGACGGTGACAACCTCACCCGTACCCTGCATGCCCAGGTCGACATCGGCATTGCCGTGGACACCGACGACGGCCTGTTCGTGCCGGCCCTGCGCAATGCCGACATGCTCGATGCACGTGGCGTGCGCGAAGGCATCAACCGTCTGCGCCAGCAGGTCGAAGACCGTTCGATCGCCCCGTCGGAGCTGAGCGGCTACACCATCAGCCTGTCCAACTTCGGCATGTTCGCCGGCCGTTACGCCACGCCGGTGGTGGTGCCGCCGTGTGTGGCCATCGTCGCCGCAGGCCGTGCCCGCTTCCAGGTCACCCCGGTGATGGGCGGCATTGAAACCCACAAGGTCATCCCCTTGTCGGTCACCTTCGATCACCGCGCCTGCACCGGCGGCGAAGCCGCGCGCTTCCTGCGCGTGCTGATCGACGATCTGGCCAAGGTCAACTGACAGATTTGTTGGCTGTGTGATTTTGAGGCCCGCAGCGATGCGGGCCTTTTTTTGTGGCTTGGCGTTTGCCTTGGGTTTGCTTGTTGGAAGCGGCCCTCACCCCAACCCCTCTCCCGCAGGCGGGAGAGGGGCTAGGATCGCGGCGGCTCGTAGTGCACTGAGCCCCTCTCCCGCCTGCGGGAGAGGGGTTGGGGTGAGGGCCGCTCTTGCCTTTGATCTTCCCTGCATTCCCCACCACACGAAAAAACATCACCAACCTGTAACGCCACCTCACGATTCCAGCGCTAGGATTGCGCCATCCACCGCTACAACCAAAGCCGCCATGGGCACCTGGACCTGCAGCAACTGCAAGGAAGTCAACGAAGACAACTTCGACCAGTGCTGGAAATGCGGCACCCATGCCGACGGCGCACCACCCCCACGCGACTTCCAGCCTGATGCCGGGCGCAGCTGGATGCAGCCACCACGCCTGATCGACTGTCCGCGCTGCCCGGGCATGCGCATGGAATTCATCGGCCGCAAGCGCTTCCACGAAGGCTCGCAGGCCATGCCCTTCCTGCTGGGCGATATCGGCGAGCTGTTCGTCAACCGCGAGGAGTTCGACCTGCATGCCTGCCCGAACTGCGGCAAGGTGGAGATGTTCCTGTCCAATCGCGTACGCTGAGCATCGCCACCATCCACCGGCCGACGATGCGTTTCCAGCGCTGCTTGATCCTGCTGTTCGTGGCGATGTACCTGCTGATGCTGCTCGGCGGTGCCGCACTCAAACCCGGTTACTCGCCGCTGTCGCAATACATCAGCGAACTCGGCGCGGCCGGCAGCGCACATGCACAAGCGATCAGCCTGTTCGGCTTCATTCCAGTCGGCGTACTGGCCGCATTGCTGCTGTTCGCGTTCGCGCCGATAGCCCCGGTAAGCGGCGCCAGTCGCTTCGGCTATTGGCTGCTGATATTCGAGCCGCTGGCGTGGATAGGCTCCGCGCTGGCACCTTGTGATCTTGGTTGCCCGATCGGTGGCAGCCTGTCGCAGTCTCTGCACACCCTGCTCGGCGTGTTCACCTATCTGGGCACCGCATTCGGCTTGGTGCTGTTGGCAACCGCGCCGACGTTGCGCCCAGCTACGCGCGTGTTCTGGATCGCACTGGCAGGACTCTGGCTGCTGCTGTTCGTGTTGATGGGGCTGGAACCATTGCAGTCCTGGCGAGGACTACTGCAACGCGTGGCCGAATGGAGTGTGTACAGCGCACTGTGCATCACTGCATGGCGACTGAGCAGTTCAGCAGCTGCTGTCGACAGCGCGATAACACGCAACCACGGATAGCGGGTGTACGCTGCGCTCCTCTGTCACCGGAGCATCCGCATGAGCCACCGCAGCCGTCTTGCAGGTTTCATCATTGATTGCCAAGGCACCGACAGCGATACCGCCGCCGCGTTCTGGGCGTCCGCACTCGGCCTGACCGCCAAGCCCGGCCATACCGAGAACGATGGCGCGCAGTACGCTGAGCTGCTGGGCGCTCCCGCTGACCTGCATGTGGAAGTGCAGCGCGTCGATCACGCTCCACGCGTGCATCTGGATATCGAGTCCGACGATATCGATGCAGAAGCCGACCGGCTTGAAGCATTGGGCGCACGCCGCATTGCCAAGGTCAAACGTTGGTGGGTGATGGAAGCACCCACCGGCCATCGCTTCTGCATCGTGCAGATGCACCATCCAGAACGTGGCGCAACACCCACTACCTGGAAGTAATACATTTTTTTCACGACAGCCTGCGTTGTGATGTGTTGGAATGCCGCTCCAAATCAAGGAGTGAACAGCATGGGTTTGATCACCGGAATGGTCGTGGGCGGTCTCGGCGGCTTGGCAGCCATCAACATCCTTGCGCTGATGGCAAAGAACAGCGGCAGGCCGCATGACCTCACCACCTTCAGCTCCGATGAGAACGTGCTTGCCAAGGTCGATGCATGGGCAACCGAACATGGCTACGGCCTGGTCCGCGACATCGATGGCACCCGCGTCTATCGCAAGGGCAACAACATCCTGACGTCACCGATGTACATGGAAGTCACCCAGGACGGGAACAAGTACAGCGTCAAGAGCTATACACAGATCAACGGCTTCATCCTCCGCGGTGATCTGGCGCTCACTGGCGATACCTTCATCGCCAAGCTGCCGCGCTCGATGGCCAAGAAGGCGCAGAACAATTTGTTCGCAACCTTGAACGTGCCCGGCTTGCCGTGACCGCGGAACACCACGTTCTTCGCCCGTAAGCCCCGACGCAGCGATAATGCGCGGTCTCCGCCCACCGGAACCGCAGCAATGACTTCATCCTCTGCTTCTCTACACGGGGCACGTGTCCTGGTTGCCGGTGGCAGCCGGGGCATTGGCTTGGCCATCGCCCAGGGCTTTGCCCGCGAAGGCGCGAAGCTCAGCATCTGCGCACGTGGCGCGCCCACGCTGACGCAGGCTGCCGACGTACTGCTTCGCGACGGCGCGGCTGCCGCGCATACGCAGCAATGCGATCTCGCCGATCCGGCGCAGATCCAGGCCTGGATCGACGCTGCTGCCGCCGAGCTGGGTGGCATTGATATCCTCATCAACAATGCCTCCGGCTATGGCAACGGCAATGACGATGCCAGCTGGCAGGCCGGTTTCGATATCGACCTGATGGCCGCGGTGCGCGCCAACCGCGCTGCCCTGCCCCACCTGCGCTCGAGCGCATTGCCGGCCATCCTCAACATCAGTTCGATCAATGCCTCGGTGCCGACACCGCGTGCAGCGGCCTACTCCGCCGCCAAGGCTGCGTTGAATTACTACACCGTATCGCTGGCCACCGAGCTGGCGCGCGAGCGCATCCGGGTCAACGCCCTGGCACCGGGCTCGATCGAATTCCCCGGCGGCCTTTGGGAGCAACGCCGCAGCAGCGCACCCGCGCTGTACGAGCAGATCCGCAACAAGATCCCGTTCGGCGGCTTCGGCAATGTCGAAGATGTGGCCAATACCGCCGTGTTCCTGTGCTCGCCCGCAGCGCGTTGGATCACCGGCCAGGTACTGGCGGTGGATGGCGGGCAGTCGCTGCCGGCTTAACAACGTTGTGGGAGCCGCTGTTTGTAGGAGCGGCGTGAGCCGCGAAGCTGGCGCACTCACAGATCCCCGGCTTCGCGGCTTACGCCGCTCCTACAAAAAACCCGGCCAACCTGGTCACACCAACGCCGCCGCCCCAACCACCCGCACGCCCGGCTGCGGATCCAACGCCGCCTGCACCAGCGCATCGGCAATCCGCGTGGCCGGATTGATCCGCCACGCGCGCGGCAGCACCGGCGCCAACGCCCCCAACACCACGCTGGCCAGATGCTCACCGGCCCGTCGTTCGGCACGCTCGCCGCCAATCAGGCCCGGGCGCACCAAGGTCAATGAAGCAAACCCCAGCGCGCGCAGATCCTGCTCCAACGCGCCCTTGACCCGGCTGTAGAACACCAACGAGCGCGGATTGGCGCCGGCCGCCGAATTCAAGGCAAATACCTCGCAGCCATTGGCGCGTGCCGCCCGCGCGATCGCCAAAGGATAGCCATGGTCAATCTGCTGGAAGGCCTCGCGCGAGCCCGCCTGCTTCATCGTCGAACCCAGCGCGCAGATCACCGCGTCCACCTGCCAGCCCTGCGCCACCGTCGCCAGCTCGGCGAAATCCAGCACCGGATTGAGCAGCTTGGCGTCGGTCAGCGGCAGCGCACGGCGGGTGGGTGCGATCACCCCGCTGCAGCGGGGGTCGACCAGCAAGCGCTGCAATACCTGCGCCCCGACCAGACCGGTCGCGCCGGCCAGCAATACCCGCATGATGTGCTCCTGTGATCGGCTGCCATTCAAGCCGGCTGCTACCTTGCCGATAATGGGGCTTGGACACCACCTCCGGTTGCGCACAGGCGCCGCCACAACCCGCCCGGACCTCTCCCCAAATGGCCGACAGCCCCGACGACTCCTCGACCTCCCGCAGCAGCGGACTGGGCCGCATTCTTGCCCGGCGCACCGCACCGCAGGCGGCTGCGGCGGTCGAGGTAGTAGCCAACGGGGGCGGCGGCATGGCGATGCTGCAGCGCTTGTTCATCGGCGCCAACGCGCCGGAATCGGTATTGGCCGCCTTCGCCCAGGGCATGTGCACCTTGCCCGGCGAACTCGGCGATATGGGCCAACGCCTGCACAGCGCCCACGCCGAGCAGGACTGGGAACGCTACGGTCGCCTGCTGCGGCAGCTGATCGACAAGTACATCCGCACCGTTGAACTGGAAGCCTCCCACACCAGTAACAGCCAGGCCGAACAGCTGCGTGACATGTTGCGCGACACCCTGGGCGCGGTGCTGGCCAGCCTGATGCAGCAATCGCCGGAGCTGGAACAGCAGGCCCAGCGCATGGGCGAGGAACTGCGCAGCTGGCGCAGCGGCCAGCCCCTGCAGCCGGTGGCCATGCATCTGCGCGAGCTCTGCCATCAGGTCGGCGTGCGCAGCAGCAGCCTGCAGGAACAGCGCGATCTGCTGCTCAACCTGTTCGACATGCTGCTGGAGAACATCTCCGAGCTGCTCGATGGCGACAGCTGGCTGCAGGGCCAGATCCGCTCGATCCGGCAGTTGCTGGCCGGGCCGCTGGATGCGAACTCTCTGGAGCAGACCCGCAACGACCTGCGCGAAGTGATCTACCGGCAAGGGCTTCTGCGTGAAGGCATCGACCAGTCCAAGCAGGCGATGAAGGACCTGATGGTCGACTTCGTGACGCAGGTGGACGGCATGGTCACCGAGACCGGCGAGTTCCACGATCGCATCGCCAGCTATGCCGTTGCCGTCCGCCAGACCCGCAGCATCTCCGACCTGACCCAACTGCTGCAGGACGTACTGCAGGACACCGCCCGGGTACAGGAGCAGGCCGCGCGTGCACGCGACCACCTGGCCAATGCCCGCGCCGAAGCCAAGGCCGCCGAACAGCGCGTGCAGCAGCTGGAACGCGAGCTGGAAGAAGCAGGCAGCCAGCTGCGTACCGATCCGCTGACCGGTGCCCTGAACCGGCGCGGGCTTGAGCAGCAGCTGGGCGAACTGCTGGCCGACCACGGCACGCCGCTGAGCCTTGCCATGATCGATCTGGACCACTTCGGCCAGACCAACGCCCAGCATGGCCACGCCGGCGGCGATCAGGCCCTGCGCCATCTGGTGGCGGTGACCCAGCAACGCCTGCGCGGCCGCGACTGCATCGCCCGCCTCGGCGGCGACGAATTCGTACTGGTACTTCCCGGCCTCAACCGCGCCGCAGCACTGGAAACCCTGCAGCAACTGCAGCAGCAGCTGGCGCAACGCCCGTTCCTGCATGAAGAACAGCGCGTGCAGGTGCGTTTCAGCGCCGGCGTCGCCCAGGCCCAGCCCGACGAAGCCCTGCAGGGCCTGCTGCAGCGCGCCGATCAGGCGCTGTATGCAGCCAAGCGTGTAGGTCGCAATCAGGTCCTGCCTGCCGCCTGAGCGGCGACCGCAACGACAATCTGCCCACGGCTGTGATATTTGCTGCGCTGGTGCGAATCACCCGGGCATGGACATCACCGCGACCAACCCCATCGCCGAGCTGCAACAGCGCTTTGCCCAGTTGCTGGCCCAGCACCAGGGCATCGTGCTCAAGGTCGCGCGTGGCTATTGCGCGCAGCGCGAAGACCGCAGCGATCTGATCCAGGAAATCAGCACCCAGGCTTGGCGCGCCTTCGCGGCCTTTGATCCAAAGCGCGCGCAGTTCAGCACCTGGCTGTACCGCATCGCCTTGAACACCGCCATCTCGCAGCTGCGCAGCCGCGAGCTACGCCGGCAATACCACAGCGATGTCGCGTTGGATGACGACCTGGCCAGCGCTGCCGATAACGCTGAGGACAACGCCAGCTTGGCCCAGCTCAACCAGCTGGTACACCGTTTGCCGGCACTGGATCGGGCCCTGCTGTTGCTTCACCTCGACGACTGCAGCCACCGTGAAATCGGCGAGGTGCTGGGCATCAGCGCCAGCAACGCCGCCACCCGTCTGCATCGGCTTCGCCAACAGCTGCGCAGCCAGTTCGACCCCGCCTCTGCCCCACCCATCGCCCCCAACTCGCGAGACTGACAGCATGGAACTCGACGAACTCAAAGCCGCCTGGGCACAGCAGGCGCAACGTATCGACCAGCTGGAGGTTCTGGCCCTGCAGGCATGGCAGCAACCGCGCCAAGCCAGCGTGCAGCGTCGCCTGCGCTGGTTCAGCGGCCTGCAACTGACGTGGCTGCTGGTGTGGATCGTAGTCACCGTGCTGGCGGCGAGCTTCTGGGTTGAACACCGTCAGTTGCCGCAGCTGCTGCTTACCGGGCTGGCCTTGCACCTCTACGGTATCTCTGCGATCTGGGTATCTATCACCCGTGCCTTGTTGGCGGTACATGCAGATGCTGCCGAGGCACCGGTGCTGACCCAGCAGCGACGGCTGGCACGCTTACGCCGTTTTACCGCGCTCACCGAACTTGGCCTGGGTCTGCCGTGGTTCTGCCTATGGCTGCTGGCCCTGCAGTGGGCCTGCGTGCAATGGCTGGGCCTGGACCTGTACGCGATGGCGCCTGCGTGGTTCCTCGGCACCTTGGGGGTTGGTGTAGTGGTGATGCTGGCCAGCATCTGGGCTGCACGCGGGGTGATGCGGCGACTGCCCGCCAACCATCGCCTACAGCGGCTGCTGGACAGCCTTTCCGGGCAATCGCTGGCCCGTGCGCAGCAGCAGTTGCGGGAGTTGGAGCAGAGCGCGGCGTGATTGTGGCGCGGCGGTTGTTGTAGGAGCGACGTAAGCCGCGAAGCTGACAATCTTTCAGATACCTCTCATGCGGGCATGCATTGCTGATGCCTGAAGAATCCTCTGCTTCGCGGCTTACGCCGCTCCTACAAAGCCGGCTTCAATGCGCGGCTTTCGCCCCGCGCATACGCTGGATCATGGTCACCGCGGTCAGCACCACCGCGCCGATGATGATGCCCACCACCATGCTGCCCAATGCATTGGCCAGCCATTCCAGATTGGCCGGGGCCAGCCCGATCACAAAGTGGTGCAGGGCTGGAATCGCGTGCACCAGAATGCCGCCGCCAACCAGGAACATTGCCGCGGTGCCGGCAACCGACAGGCCGCGCATCAACCACGGCGTGGCGTACAGCAGGCCGCGTCCGAATGCAGCCAACGCACGTCCCTTGTCCAGCAACCAGGCGCCCACGTCGTCGAGTTTGACGATGCCGGCGACCAGACCATAGACGAACACCGTCATGCCCAGCGCGATGGCGATCAAGGTCACGACCTGCTGGCTGAACGGCGCATGCGAGATCACCCCCAGCGACAGCACGATGATCTCCGCCGACAGGATGAAATCGGTACGCACCGCGCCCTTGATCTTGTCCTTCTCGAAGGCGACCAGATCCACCTTCTCATCGGCCATAGCCTTCAGCCGCGCGGCCTTGTGCGCCTCGTCCTCATCCTTGGAATGCAGGAACTTGTGCGCCAGCTTCTCCACGCCTTCGTAGCAGAGGAAGGCACCGCCGATCATCATCAGCGGAGTGATCGCCCACGGCAGCCATGCGCTGATCGCCAAGGCCGCCGGCACCAGGATCGCCTTGTTGACCAATGAGCCCTTGGCCACCGCCCACACCACCGGCAACTCCCGGTTGGCAGTGACGCCGGTTACCTGCTGCGCGTTCAAGGCCAGATCGTCACCGAGCACACCGGCGGTCTTCTTGGCGGCGACCTTGGTGAGGATGGAGACGTCATCCAGCAACGCGGCAATATCGTCGAGCAGGGCAAACAGGCTGGCTCCAGCCATGGGTCACCGTAAGGTCATAGGACAGGGGAAGGGAGGATTCTCACTCATTCGCGGCTCAATCGGGAGCACGGCGCCACGTATTCACCCAGCTGCAACCCGGCTGCGGCCACACTGCAGCTTCGGCCGCCAGGAAGACCCCCGTTTGATGGAACCGACCAGCAGCGACAGCCCGACCACCGTCGGCGGTATCAGCCGGCGCCAGCAGATCGTGCGCCTGCTGCTGCGCTACCGCCATTCCGGCGTCTTCTCCGGCATCTCGCTGGATGGTGAAATTCCCCGCCTGGGCAAGCCACCGGCCGCCGGTAACCCCACCCAGTTCGTCGCCGACCTTGAAGCGTTGGGCACCACCTTCGTCAAACTGGGCCAGGTGCTGTCGACCCGCCCGGACATGATCCCGCCCGAGTACGTGGCCGCGCTTGAGCGCATGCAGGAGAAAGTCGCGCCGATCCCGGTGGAGCAGATCCGCGCGGTGATCGAGGACGAGCTGGGCGCGCCGGTCAGCAAGCTGTTTGCCTGGTTCGACCCGCAGCCGCTGGGCAGCGCCTCCATCGCCCAGGTCCACCAGGCCGAGCTGCACGATGGCCGGCAGGTCGCCATCAAGGTGCAGAAGCCCGATATCGCCGCCCAGCTGCGTTCGGATATCAATGTGCTGCGCAGCTTCGCCACCGCCGCCGATCACCTGACCCGGGTCGGCCGCAAGGTGCGCTTCTCCGACTGGCTGGGCGAGTTCGCCAAGACGCTGCGCATGGAGCTGGACTATGAGGCCGAGGCTGCCAATCTGGCCCGCTTCGGCCAGCACCTGGCGCCGTACCCTGAACTGTGGATCCCGCAGCCGGTGTGGGACCTGTGCGGCCGCCGCGTGCTGACCATGGAGCTGGTGCAAGGCGTGCGGGTGGATGCGATCCCACCGGTACGCCGCACCGAGCAATCGATGGTGCCGCTGGCTGCCGCACTCGTACGCGGTTATCTGGACCAGATCTTCGTACATGGCGAAATCCATGCCGATCCGCATCCCGGCAACCTGCGCGTCACCCCAGAGGGCAAACTGGCGATCTTCGACCTCGGCATGGTCGCGCATGTGCCACCGCGGCTACGCCAGCGCCTGCTCAAGGTGCTGTTTGCCGCAGTGGATGGCCGCGGTGAGGAAGTGGCCGATGAGATCATCGGCATCAGCACCCGCCTGGAGGACTACGACGAAGAGCGCTACCTGCGCGAGACCGGACAGATGATTGCCCGCTACGCCGCCAACGGCACCTTGTCCGAGGGCCATGTGGTGCTGGAGATCGTACGCATCGCCACCTCCAGCAACCTGCGCACGCCACCGGAGCTGAGCCTGCTCGGCAAGGCGCTGCTCAACCTGGAAGGCGTGTGCCGCTTCCTGGCACCGGAGATGGAGACGCGGAAAGTCGTCGAACGGCAGCTGCAGCATGTGATGCGTGCGCACTTCCGCAAATCATTCTCGGCAGCAAACCTGGCCAGCGAGGCGATGGAGCTGCAGCAGCTGCTGCGCAACGGTCCGCGTCGCATGTCCGACATCCTCAGCGTGCTGGCCGAGAACCGGCTGCAGATGAAGGTCACCGGCCTGGACGAATCGCGGTTGATGGAGAACATCCAGAAGGTCGCCAACCGCATCGCCGCCGGCTTGATCACCGCCGCTTTGCTGCTGTCCTCGACCCTGTTGATGCGCGTGCCTACTCACTGGACGCTGTTTGGCTATCCAGCCTTCGCAATGCTGCTGTTCCTGCTGGGTGTATTCATCGGCTTGGGGCTGATCGTCAGCTCAATGCTGTTTGATCGCCGCACCAGAGCACGCGCCCGCGAAGAGCGTGGCCATCGCTGAGCGTAGATGCATCACCTGTAGCCGCGGCAAGTGCAGCGCACCCAGGAGCACGCACAGCGTGCATCAACGCCACAACAGCGCCGCCGAATTGGTGTGCCACCGTCAACACAGATGCACTCATCCCTTGCGCCGTGCCGCCACGCGCAGGTACAGCGCTTCGGTCACTGCCGTCCCGGCTGCGCTGCGCTTACCCGAGCGACGTGACCAGATTAATTGCAACGCAGGCAATGACAACAGAAGTTTTCAGCAGCTGAAATCAGGCCGAAAAGCACACTTTCTCACCACAACTCACAGCCTTCAGTGTGCAATGCATAGCGCACGCAACTGATGATGAATGCAGCTGCGCTGTCCCAACATTTCAGTCAGGTTACGGCAGGCAAGATCCAGATGCTTCTGCCACAGCACTGAAACAACAGTGTGTAGAGCGATGACGGCCGCGGCCGTCGCCCCTGTCTCCGCTACCCACGTGACCGCATGCATTGGATCATCTGGCTGTCTCTGGCAGCACTGTTCGTACTGTTGATGGTGTCACCCACCCTGGCCCGCGTGAAGGCAGGTCTGTTATCACTGCTGTTGCTGGCACTGAGCGCTTGGTGGTTGATCGACAAACTCAGCGGCGATGGCATCAACTCGGCCACGCTGTACCACCTGCGCAGCGATATGGAAGGCGCCGGCGTTGGCGACTTCAGCGCCTACATCATCGGCTTCATCGGCCTGGTAATCATCTCGCTGACCCCGCTGCTGTTGCTGCGCGTGCGTCGCCTGCAGCGCCCCCGTCATGGCACGGCGGTGTTCGGCGGCTTCACCGCGCTGTTGCTGACAACACTGCTGCTCAGCCCGCTGTACACCGACGGCAAGCGCATCTACCAGCAGATGCAGCCGGTGGACTACAGCGCGGTAG
The DNA here is from genome assembly GCF_056759895.1 of Stenotrophomonas sp. STEN038. Classification (NCBI taxonomy): domain Bacteria; kingdom Pseudomonadati; phylum Pseudomonadota; class Gammaproteobacteria; order Lysobacterales; family Lysobacteraceae; genus Stenotrophomonas; species Stenotrophomonas sp. STEN038. The sequence continues at coordinate 50,446 of NZ_JBRRDW010000026.1, read as the reverse complement.
CACCGGAATACCAGTTGCCCTCCAAACCGCTGGCGCAGCGGCCCAACATCGTCTGGATCTACGGCGAGAGTCTGGAACGCACCTATTTCAACCAGGACGTGTTCCCCGGGCTGATGCCCAATCTGACCCGGCTGGCCGGCGAAGGTCTGGATTTCCGTAACATCGCCTCGGCCGACGGCAGTGGCTGGACCATCGCCGGCCTGGTGTCATCCATGTGTGGCGTGCCGCTGACCACCGCGCAGGGCGATGAGAACAGCATGGGACGGATGGGGCGCTTCCTGCCCGAAGCCTTCTGCCTTGGCGACTACCTGAAGCAGCAGGGCTATAGCAACCATTACCTGGGCGGCGCCAATGGGCAGTTCGCTGCCAAGGCGGACTTCCTCAACTCGCACGGCTTTGACGACGTGCGCGATCTGGAGTGGTTCCAGCAGCAGAACATCGCCAAGCGCCATTTCTCCAATTGGGGCGTGCACGACGACGTGCTGCTGGAACGTGCCTACGAACGTTTCCTGGAGCTGTCCGCGAGCGGCCAGCCTTTCATGCTGACCGCACTGACCATGGACACCCATCATCCGGCCGGGCATCTGCCGGTGGCCTGCAAGAACACCCGTTACCGGAGCGCACACGGCAATATCGGCCTGCTCAATGCGCTCAAGTGCAGTGATCGCTTGATCTCGCGTCTGGTCGATCGCATCCGCAGCAGCGCGTTCGCCGACAACACGCTGGTGGTGGTGGCCTCCGATCACCTGGCCATGCCCAATGACCTGAGCCATGTGCTTGAGAAGCAGAAACGCGAGAACCTGTTGCTGTTCCTCGGCAACAAGCTGCAGCCCCGGCAGATCGTTGCGCAGGCAGGCACCACGCTGGACTCGGGTGCTACCGCGCTGCAGCTGCTGGATCCGGCGATCGATGCGATCGGCTTTGGCCGTTCGCTGTTGAAGCCCGCACCTGCGGTCAGTGCCAGCGTAGCGGCTACCAACGGTGATACGAGGGGCTACGCACGCTATAGCGCATTCGCACGCTCGCTGTGGCTGGGTGAGCAGACCCGCATGCTGCGGCTGGATGACGATCAGGTACTGGTTGGCGTACAGAGGGTACAGCCACCGGTGCTGCTGGAATACGACCAGCAGTGGGACCTGAAGTCGGTGTACCTGGAGAACACCTCGCGCAAGTTCGAGGAGGCCGATCCACAGCACCGTCTTGCCTATGTCGACCGCTGCACTGCGTTTGAAGATGATTCGGCTGATGGCCAATGGTGTGCGCTGCTGCTCGACAGTGATCAGGGCATGCGCCTGTACCGCGATGCGCAGCTGCGCCGTGGCATCGCCGTGGATGCGCCGTTGCAGGCGTTCAGCGGGCCGCGCCCCAGCGTGCGCCAGTCACGCATGATCAGCCGCCAGCCGCGTCACACCAGTCCTGGCCAATACGTGTTGGAGCTGTACGCGGCACAGCGTCCCGAGCGTGGCTTCTGGGTGGAAGCGGTGGCGTCCAAGCGCAATGTGGTGGTGGCACAGCAATGGGTGCAGCCCGATGCCGAAGGCCGCATCCGCATGCCGCTGGGCGTGGACCGGGAGATTGATGACCTGGAGATCCGCGCCTGGTTGAATCATGCCGAGCAGTTGGCCGTCGACGACTACGCGCTGTTGCTGACCAGCGGTCATCCGAGGGCGTAACGCCGCTCCTACAAATCACCGGAAAAGACCCTGCCGAGCATGGCTCGGCACTACATGCGGACCTCCCCCTGCCGAGCATGGCTCGGCACTACCTAGGCTTCCGGGGGGTCGCGTACCAGGTGGATGTCGGTCGGGGTGGACAGGGCGATGCCGGCAGCAGCGGTCTGCTCCAACAGGGCGAACAGCACATCACTGCGGGTGCCGTATACGCTCCGCGACGATGACACGTAGGCAAAGCTGTTCACAGCCACCTGGCCACCACTGATCGAATCAATGAAGAACGACGGTGCCGGATCGATCAGTACCGTTTCGTTGGCCGCGTAGATCCCCAGCAACAAGGTCCGCAGCTTGCCCATGTCGGTGCCCAGGGGCACCGAGAACTGCACTTGGATGCGGCCCAGCGCATTGGCCATGGTCATGTTGCGGATGGTCTTTGTGATCAATTCCGAGTTGGGCACGATCAGCGTGGAACGATCACCCACCTGGATCTCTGTCGAACGCACCGAGATGCGGCGTATATCGCCTTCCTGGTCACCAATCTTGATCCAATCACCAATCTTCACCGGGCGTTCGGCCAGCAGGATCAGGCCGGAAACGAAGTTCTGGGTGATCGCCTGCAGACCAAAACCAATACCCACCGACAGGGCACTTGCCAGCAGCGCCACCTTTTCAAAACCAATGCCCAGTGCGGCCAGAGCCCACAGCGCAGCCAGCACGATACCGAGGTAGTGGGCAACGGTGCTGATCGAGTTACGCGCGCCGATATCCAGTTCGGTCTTGGGCAGGTAGGTATCCACCAACCAGCGCTGCACCACCCGCATCAGCGCCAGGCCCAATACCAGCACCAGCACCGCGCTGATGATCGAACCGGGTGTCAGCAGGTTGCCACCGATCTTGATGCCGGCCGACAGGCGCTCCAACCAACCGTACAGGGCGCTGACATTGCCGAACGGTGCAACAAAAGCGGTGATGCCCAGCATCACCAGCGCAAGCCGTGACGTGGCCGACAGCAATACGCCGGCCTGTTCCAGGCGGCTGGCGGACAAGCCGGTCGACAACCGCAGCATGCGCCCGGCAGCACTGTCCGGTGCCAGCAGCCACAACGCGAAATCATCGGCGAAGCGCGTCAGCAAGGTGGTCGCCAGCACGATCACCGTCCCCCAGACCATCTGCTGGGCGGTGAACATGGCGAAGTTGAGGTAGCCGAGCAAGGTCGCCACCAGCGCGGCGAAGATGCTCAGGTAGCCGCCCAAGCGTGCCACGATCAGCCAGCCACTGCGCGGTGCACGCGGCGAGCGGCCACTGCTGGTGTTCTCCGCTTCGGCCTGCGCGGCCTGTGCGGCGCGGCGTCGATGCAGGCCGGCCAAGGTCGCCAGCATGCTCATGATCAACACCACGTAGGTCAGTGCTATCAGGCCGTCCAAGGTCACCGTGCCCACCGCCGAGGTACGCGCTGCGCGATTGACGTCGCGCAGCAGCATGGTCAGCCAGGTCAGGCTGGCCGCACCCCAGGCAAAGCGCCGCAGGCGGGCGGCGGCGACATCATCGATGTCCAGCAGGCGCCAGGTCGGCCGCGACGGCACCAGCAGGCTGGCCGCCACCGCACCGATGAAGGCCCCCACGAAGGTGGCGACGACGAACATGTCGGCCACCGATTCCAACCGCGGCGCGATTGCATCGATTGCCCGCAGGCTGGCCACCAGTACCGTGGCCGCCAGCCCAGGCAGCAAGGTACCGACCAGCAGCAGCCACACCGCAAGACCGGTGCGACGCAGGCGTCCGTCCGGGGCGCGCTCGGAAGCGGCATAGCGGCGACCAAGGTGACGCAACCAGATGCGCAGCGGGAACAGCATCAGCAAGGCCAGCGAAACGCCCAGCAGCGGCATGCCCCAGCCTTGCTTGCGGGCTGCCTTCAGCAGGGCATCGTGGGCCTGCCGGTACAGCGACCGGAAGCGGGCAAGATCGTCAGGCACATGCTCACCAAACTCGCGCCACAGTGCAGGCGACAGCGGCGAGGCCACCTTGCGGCCCATCTGCTCACCGAACTGCTGGGCCCGCATCTTCTCGATGGAGTCGCTGGCCTGCTTGGCGTCCTCGGCCAGCAGCTTGCCGCGTTTGATGTCGGCATCGATCTGGCTGCGCTGCTGGTCCAGCAGCTTGCGCTGGCGGGCGATGCCAGCTTCTTCGCCAGCTTCGGGGGCCGGCCCCAGCTGTTCGATGCGGGCGTCCAGCTGGGTCAGCTCAGGCTGCAGCGCGGCAACGCTGGCCTCGGCCTCGCGCTGCGCCTGGCTGGCACGTTCGGCCAGTGTTTTCAGAGTCTCCGGCGCATCGGCGTCGTTGACTGCACGCTTGACCGCCGCGACCGTGCGCGAGGCCTGTTCGATGCGGGTCTGCGGGCTGATGTCAGCCGCTGCACCATCAGGCGCGGCCCAAGCCACATTGCCGGCAGCCAAGCCAACCAGCAGGACGAACAACAGCGCGCGCAGCGGATGCGAAAAACGTTGGGCAAGCAAGGCAGGACACCGGATCGCGCGGACCACCGCGCCTGCCGGGAACTATATGTCAGTGCGCGTTCACATCCTGCAAAACCGTGCCCATTCCTCAGTACTCGAGCGACAGCTCGACGATGTGGTGGCGATTGAGCTCGTAGATTTCCTTGAACTCATCCTCGGTCAACTCGCACGGCGCGTAGATCGCCACCGGCTCCCACACCTGGGTGGTGGCTTGCGGCTGGCGTGGGCCGGCACGCAGGGTGAAACCCAGCCCCTCGTACTCGACCGCCTCAGGCAACTGCTCCCAGCGCTCGCGTGCATAGCGGTTCTGCCCCTTGAGCAGGATCACGACAAACATGGAGGACTCCTGTTTTCGGATGCCGCCAGCCTAGCGCAGCCAGATCTGCCCTGCGCGAAGAAACGCCGCCGTCGATGGCAGTGATTCAGTGAATGGCAAATCAACCCACCCGGCACAATCCCTTAACCGGCAGTGGCCTATAGCTGTTGCCCCCGACGCGCCAAGCCGCGTCACCGCCGAAGAGGTCAACCATGACGCAACCCTCCTCCCTGGCAACCGTCCCGCACGTGGACCTGCAGCGCTACCTGGGCACCTGGTATGAAGTGGCGCGCCTGCCGATGCGCCACGAACCCGAGGATGCCACCGACATCAGCGCCCATTATTCCCTCAACGAAGACGGCAGCGTGCGCGTGCAGAACCGCTGCCTGCATGAAGGCAAACTGGAAGAATCGATTGGTCAGGCAACTGCGATCGATGACAGCAACAGCAAGCTGGAAGTCAGCTTCCTGCCCGAGGGCCTGCGCTGGATTCCCTTCACCAAGGGCGATTACTGGATCATGCAGCTGGACTCGGCCTATACCACCGCGCTGGTGGGTAGCCCCGACCGCAAATACCTGTGGTTGCTCGCGCGCCTGCCACGGATGGATGCCACCACCCGCGATCACTACATCGCTTACGCACAGCAGCAGGGTTTCGATACCGCACCGTTGATCCACACCCCGCATACCGGCCACCCGACCGGCTGACAACCGCTGCCGCGGTGAACGGAGGCGCGCATGGACCTGAAGAGTGGCTACCCGTTCTGGGCCATCAAGAATGGCCTGATGCATGCCTTCCCGCCGTTGCAGCAGGATCTGCGCTGCGACGTGGTGGTGGTTGGCGGTGGCATCACCGCCGCGCTGATCGCCGATGAACTGGTGCAGCATGGCCATGACGTCGCGGTCATCGAACAGCGTGACATCGGCTGGGGCTCCACTGCCGCCAGCACCGCATTGCTGCAATACGAAATAGACACGCCCCTGCGCGAGCTCGCCAAGCGCCATGGGCTGGATGCGGCATTGCTGGCCTACCGTGCCTGTGCACAGGCCATCGAGGAGCTGGAGGCGCTTGCCACGCAGGTGGACGACGTCGATTTCCGCAACGCGCGCAGCCTGTATTACGCCAGCCGGCGCCGCCATCTGGGGCCTTTGCTGGAGGAGTTCGAGCTGCGCAGCCAGCACGGCTTCGCGGTGGACTGGCTGGACGCCGCGGGCGTCGCCGAGGATTTCGGCTTCAACGCGCCCGGCGCGATTCTCAGCACCCCGGCCGCAAGCATGGACCCCTACCGCATGAGCTACCGGCTGCTGATACGGCTGCTTGCGCGGGGTGCGCAGGTCCATGACCGCTGCCGCATCGACGCGGTTGAGACCAGCACCCAGCGGGTGCAGGTGCGCACGGCGGATGGCCTGCGCATCGAGTGCAAGCATCTGGTGGTCGCCACCGGCTACGCGGCCCAACACTGGTTACGCCAGCGCGTGGCGCGCAACCGCAGCAGCTACGCCTTTGTCACCGACCCGTTACCGGCAGATGCGCTGGCGCAACTGCGTGACACCTTGCTGTGGGAGACCGCCCGCCCTTATCTCTACCTGCGCACGACCGCCGACCAGCGCCTGCTGGTCGGTGGCGAGGACGACGCGGTCGACCTGCCACTGCGCCGCGATGCACAGGTTGATCGCAAGGCGCAGCGACTGGCGGCAAAGGTCGGCGAGCTGTTCCCGCAGTTGGCGGTGACGCCGACCTTCGCCTGGGCAGGCACCTTCGCCGAAACCGAGGACGGCCTGCCCTTCTTCGGTATGCACCGGCAATGGGGACCGCGGGTGCATTTCGCCATGGCTTATGGCGGCAATGGCATCACCTATTCGATGCTGGGCGCCGGCCTGATCCGCGCCGCCATCGAGCGCCGCCGGCACCGCTTGGCGGAGCTGTTCTCCTTCCGGCGCCTGGCCTGAAAGTTCCCCTGCAGCTACGGTGATCGACAGCCATCGTTCAACGCTTTTCTGTTAGCGTCCATGTTGCCCGCCAGCACGGCGTGGTCCCAGTTCCGGAGCGCCAGCAACATGATCCGCACATCCCTGATCGCCGCCCTGTTGTTGGCCCCCGCCGTTGCCATGGCGCAGGATGATGCCGCCGGCACTGCGGGCGGCTTGGACCTGAGCGTGCCGCAGGCACCGCTGCGCTACCTGGGCGATACCTACAAGGGCGACGCACCAGGCACCTATTACGGCGACCACAGCGGGCGCGGGCTGGCCAAAAAAGACAGTCCGGGTGCCGAGGTGATGGACGACAAGCTGCAGATACACGGCACGGTCAGCGCCGGCATCGGCTATTCCAAGGCTTACGGCAACAGCAATTGGCAGGCCGTGGACCTGAACCTGGGCAAGAACTACAACACCGACGAAGGCAAGAGCCGTCGGGTGAACCTGAACATCCATATGAGCAAGAGCGACGGCCCCGGCCCCTATGGCTACGGCCCCGGCCCGGGCTTTGGCCCCGGCCCCTGGGGCGGCTGGTAAGCCCGCCCCCGCGTACTTCTGGCGTGGCTGGCAAGCCCACCCCACCTGCTTCTGGAGACTGCTGAGCCCGCCGTTGCCCGGTTCTGGCGGGTAACAAGCCCGTCCAAGCGGCCACTTAGCGGCCGGCGTGCATCCACAGGCAATCCAGCGCATCCAGCGCGATATGCACCAGCAGACCGATACCGAACAGGCGGGTGCGCTTGGGCAGGGTCAACCCCGCGTACAGCACGATGGCCGGCGCGGTGTGCAGCGGGTGGAAGCCGATGCTGCAGCGGTTGGGGGCATAGATCGGGTCGGCCAGCAGGTGGTCCAGGTCGATCACCCAGCCCAGCAGCAGCAACAGCCAGGCCTTGCCGAACTGCGGCCGCCAGAACAGCCAGGCCAGCAGCGCCGGCACCGCCACATGCAGGCACAGGTGCAGGATCGCGCGTGAACTCATTGCCGGGCCGCCAACGCTGAGGTGGCAAACCGGGCCCCGATGGGCCGCGCGGGAACGGGTGCGTATGGGAGCATGCGGGCGAACTTTGCTGAACCAGCCCCGATTGTAGGCTGGGGCCCCGCCGGTGCGGCGTTACACTATGCCCCCGCCGGCATCTCCGCCGCGGTGGTTCCGGAGTGGCAATGATCAACAACGACGTACTGCGCAGCATCCGCTACATGCTCGACCTCAGCGACAGCATGGTGGTGGACACCATTCACCTGGCCGATTCCAGCTTTGAAGTGGATGCCGCTCAGGTGCACGATTTCCTGCGCAAGGACGACGAGCCGTTGTTTGAAGCCTGCCCGGACGCGGTGCTGGCGCGTTTCCTGGACGGCCTGATCTACCACTACCGTGGCCGCGATGAGTCGCAGCCGCAGCGTCCGCCGGAAAAGCGCATCACCAACAACATCGTGCTGAAGAAGCTGCGCGTGGCCTTCGAGCTGAAGGACATGGACATGCACGCGATCTTCGAGGCCGCTGGCTTCCCGATGTCCAAGCCGGAGCTGTCGGCATTGTTCCGCCAGCCAGACCACAAGAACTACCGCGAATGCGGCGACCAGGCCCTGCGCAACTTCCTCAAGGGCCTGACCCAGCGCGTGCGCCCGGCGTAAGCCACAGCTGCCGCTCCTCCTTTGTAGGAGCGGCGTCAGCCGCGAAGCTGGCAATGCATGCGCGCGCCGGGGATTCTCCTCGGCCGGTATGGCGTTGACCACTGCTTCGGAAACAACGGTGGTTTCGCGGCTGACACCGCTCCTACAAAAGCCGCACAGCCTGACTCTTACAGAATCCGGTAAACCCGCGCCTTTGGCAGGTCTTCATCCACCTGCAGGAACCAGCGCCCGGCGATGCCCGGGATCACTTCGATTTCCGGCGACTGCAAGGCAGTGCGCAGGCGCATCTGGCCTTTGAGCACCTTCCATTGCTGGCCGTTGGCCAGCACGAACACCGTGCCCGGTTCCCAGCCTTCCACCGCGCCCTGCACGCGGCTGTGCACGGGACCTTCTTCCAGACCGATCTGCATTGGCGCTGGTACGGGCTGCTGTGGGTTTGCTGCGACCACCGGGGTGGTTTCGCTGAGCATGCGATTGAGCAGCTGCAGCTGCTGTGCGCTCAAACCGACCTGCTGCAGCTGCTCGGCGCTCAGGCGCTGCTCCAGCGGCAGGTAGTCGCGCTGTTGGCTCCAGGCCAGTGGGGTTGTCGACAACAGCATTGCGGCGAGCAGCAGGCGGGTTTTCATTCTCATGATCCTTCCGGCCGATGCCGGTTGAGGCGCACTTTGCTGCAGTTTGGTTGCAGTGGTGTTACATGCGACGTTGGGGCTGGTTGCTAGAAGCTTGCCCTCACCCCAACCCCTCTCCCGCAGGCGGGAGAGGGGCTGAAGCGGGATTGCTTGCGCTCGCAGTGCACTAGCCCCTCTCCCGCCTGCGGGAGAGGGGTTGGGGTGAGGGCAAGCTCTTAGCTAAAAACCTAAACGACAGGCAAAAAAAAAGGCCCGGCATAAGCCGGGCCCTCCTTCGCTACATGACGCCAATGCGTCAGTACGTCTTACCAGCTGAAGCGCGGACCCACGGTCCACTGCTTGTCGCCGTCACCGGTCATCTTGATGTCGCCATTGATGCCCCAGTTCTGGTTCAACTTCACCTGGCCACCAAGGCGGCCGTAGAAGTTGCCATCCGGGTTGACGCCGTGCTTCTTGCTGAAGTCTTCGTAGCCAGCCATGGCATACACCTCGGCGTGCTTGCCGAATGCGGTGCGGATGCCGGCTTCAGCGCTGTAGCCTTCGAAGTCCAGATCAATGTGCTTCGGGTCGAACTTTTCGTAAGCCACGCGAGCAACGAAATCGGTGGTCGGCGCGATTTCCTTGTTGAAGCCAGCGCCAACGCGCCACTGGTCGATATCAAGGTTGGTGCGCGAGATTTCCTGACGGGTGTATTCGCCGAAAGCGTGGAAGTTCGGCAGGAACGCATAGGAACCCTTCACGCCCCAGCCTTCAGCCTTGCCGTCGGCCGAGGTCTTGGCGTAGTCGGCTTCCGCATAGTTGTAGGACAGGCCGTCAGCGGCCGAAGCGGCGAACGGGAGGGCGGCAACCAGCGCCAGGGCAATCAACGAAGTCTTCATGGGGGTACTACCTCTGCATTACTGAGCTTGATGGCACGACAGCAAACAGCTGTCTGCGTCCGGATGTAAGTTTTCCGTTAGACGCCCCAACAAACCCTGAAACCACGCCTGCAATAAAACGCCGATTTTTGGCTTTTATTCAGGCGTTTTCTGGCACGCGCGGCGCGCGTACACTTTGCATCCCGTTCATTTTCGCAATTGCGCACAATAATCAGCGCGCGCGCTTGCCTGCGGAGACGCCGCCAAATGTGGTTGGCAAAGCCGTATCGTGCAGCGGCACGCCGGTCTCGATATCACGCAGGATCGGGCAATCCGGGCGGTCATCACCGGCACAGCAATTGGCCAATGCCTGCACGGTCTGCACCATGCCCTGCAGCTCGGCGATGCGCTGCTGCAGTATCTGCACGTGCTCCAGCGCCATGCGCTTGACGTCGCCGCTGTGGCGCGAACGGTCGCGCCACAGCTCCAGCAGTTCACCGATGCGCTCCACGCTGAAACCCATGTCACGCGAGCGCTTGATGAAACCCAGCGTGTGGATGTCGCGCGGTGCATACAGGCGGTAACCGGCATCGGTGCGCGCCACCGGCCCGATCAGGCCGATGTCCTCGTAGTACCGGATCATCTTGGCGGAGATGCCAGAGGCCTTGGCGGCCTGGCCGATATTCATGCCTTCGTCCATCGTCATCACTCCTCAGGCTTCGATCTGCGGGGCGCGGAAGCGCTTCAGACGCAGCGCGTTACCGAGTACGAACACCGACGACAAGGCCATCGCACCGGCCGCGAACACCGGCGACAGCAGGATGCCCCAGACCGGATACAACACACCGGCCGCGACCGGAATCAAGGCGGCGTTGTAGACAAAGGCCCAGAACAGGTTCTGGCGGATGTTGCCCATCGTCGCCTTGCTCAGCGCGATGGCATTGGGCACGCCCTGCAGGCTGCCGGACATCAACACCACATCGGCCGCTTCAATCGCCACGTCGGTGCCGGTGCCAATCGCCAGGCCGACATCGGCTTCGGCCAAGGCCGGCGCGTCATTGATGCCGTCGCCGACATAGGCCAGCCGACCGTGCTCGGCCTTGAGCCGACGTACCGCATCGACCTTGCCTTCCGGCAGCACTTCGGCCACCACTTCATCGATGCCGAGCTGGCGCGCGATGGCTTCAGCGGTGCGACGGTTGTCGCCAGTGATCATCGCTACCTTCAGGCCCAGCGCATGCAGGCTGGCGATGGCGGCGCGGGTATCGGACTTGATCGGGTCAGAGACCGCGATGATCGCCGCCAGGCGGCCATCCAGCGCTGCGTACAGCGGACTCTTGCCCTCTTCGCCCAGACGCTGCGCCTCGGCTGCGAACGCGGTCACGTCCAGGCCAAGCTTGTGCATGAAGCGATCAGCGCCAACTTCCACGCGCACGCCGTCCACATTTGCACGCACGCCGTAGCCGGTCACCGATTCGAAGGCATCCACCGCCGGCAATTGCAGGTTTTCCTGCTGCGCGGCGGTGACGATGGCACGGGCGATCGGATGTTCCGAACGGTCCTCCACCGCCGCCACGCGTGCCAGCACTTCGCTGCGCTGGAAGCCTTCGGCCAGCTGAAGATCGGTCAACAGCGGACGGCCTTCGGTCAGCGTACCGGTCTTGTCCACCGCCACTACCTGCGCTTCCTTCAACAGCTGCAGCGCCTCGCCCTTGCGGAACAGCACGCCCAGCTCGGCGCCACGGCCGGTACCGACCATGATCGACGTCGGCGTCGCCAAGCCCATCGCACACGGGCAGGCAATGATCAGCACCGCCACCGCGTTGACCAGACCGAAGGTCAGCGCCGGATCCGGGCCGAAGATCAGCCATACCGCGAAGGTCAGCAGCGCCAGACCCATCACGATCGGCACGAACACCAGGGTAATGCGATCAACCAGCGCCTGGATCGGCAACTTGGCGCTCTGCGCCTGTTCCACCAGACGAATGATCTGCGCCAGCACCGTTGCCCCGCCGACGGCGGTGGCGCGCACACCGAGTGCGCCGGTCTGGTTGACGGTGCCGCCAATGACGTTGCTGCCCGGCGCCTTCTGCACCGGCACCGGCTCGCCGCTGATCATCGATTCATCGACATAGCTGTCGCCGTCGACAACCTCGCCATCCACCGCAATGCGCTCGCCCGGGCGGACCTCAATCACATCGCCGCTGCTGATCTGCTCCAACGGCAGTTCAACCACGCTGCCATCGCGACGCACGCGTGCAGTCTTGGCCTGCAGCTTGAGCAGGCGCTTGATCGCCTCGGAGGTGCGGCCCTTGGCCTTGGCCTCCAACACGCGACCAAGCAGGATCAAGCTGACGATGACCGCGGCGGCCTCGTAATAGACGTTGACCGTGCCGGCCGGCAGCAAGCGTGGCAGGAAGGTCGCCACGAGCGAGTAGCCATAGGCCGCCAGCGTGCCGACCGCGACCAGCGAGTTCATGTCCGGTGCGGCGCGCAGCAGCGCCGGGATGCCCTTCTGGTAGAAACGGCGGCCCGGGAACACCAGCACAAGCGTGGCCAGCACGAACTGCAGCAGCCAGCTGTTCTGGGTGCCCAGCGTACCGGCGATGAAGTGATGGAAGGCTGGGATCAGGTGCCCGCCCATTTCCAGCAGGAACACCGGCAGGCTCAACGCTGCGGCTATCCACAGATCACGGGTGAGCACGCGCAGGTCGTCGGCATGGCGCTGCGCCTGCTGATCCTCATTGCTGCCGGCGCTGCCGATCACACTGGCCGTGTAACCGGCCTTTTCGATCGCCGCCAACAGCGCGGCTGGATCGGCTGTGCCCTGCACGCTGGCACGCTCGGTGGCCAGGTTGACGCTGGCCGACTGCACGCCCGGCACCGCCTTCAGCGCGCGCTCGACGCGGCCCACGCAGGAAGCGCAGGTCATGCCTTCGATCAGCAATTCCTGCGCTGCGGGCGCGGTCACCTCGTAGCCGGCCTTGTGTATCGCCTGCACCAGCGCCTCGCGCGGCACGCTGCCGTCGGTCTGCACGCTGGCGCGTTCAGTGGCCAGATTGACGCTGGCCTGGCTGACCCCGGGGATGGCCTTCAGCGCACGCTCGACCCGGCCCACGCAGGAGGCGCAGGTCATGCCTTCGATCATCAGATCTTCGGTGGTGGGACCGGCGTTCTGCTTGCCCGGACTGGCGATGCTGCTCATCGGCACGTCTCCATTTCTATCGTTGGAGGCACCTTAAAGCTTCCAACGATGGGAGGGTCAATCGTTCTTTATCGCTTGACCTTGCCATGATGGCAAGCTGCAAGCTCACCGCACCCCAACGGAGAAACCCCATGAAATTGCATATCGAAGGTATGACCTGCGGCGGCTGCGCACGCAGCGTGACGGCCGCCATCAAGGATGTGGACCCGGCCGCCACGGTCGACATCGACCTGCCCGGCAGGAACGTGAAGATCGAATCCAGCCAGCCGGTGGAAAGTTTCACCAAGGTGCTGGCGGAAGCGGGCTTCCCGGCGCAGTAATGCTTGTCTGTAGGAGCGGCGTTAGCCGCGAAGCTGGTGCTGCACCAGTTCGCGGCATTCCCGGGGCCGCCATGGACTGTCAGCTTCGCGGCTGACGCCGCTCCTACAATCCAACTATCTCCGCCCCCTCTCAGCGCGCGCGTTTCCACACTTCGCGCTCGACACGGCGCTCGCCGTCCCAGCGCTCCAGCGTCCACACATCGCCTTCCAGGGTATAGCGGAAGCTGTAGCTGCCGCCGTTTTCCAGCGGATACGATGCCATCAACGGCGTTTCCACATACTGCCCGTCCGCGCTGCGATAGGTGCCTGAGCCGCCGGCCCAGAACTTGCCATCGCTGGTAGTGGTGAAGGCAAAACGGCCATCGGCCAATATCTTGGTGCCGGCCAGCTTCTGGCTGGCGTAATCCACGACCGCCCCTTCCGGGTTGATGAACTCCCCCGATTGCAGTTGCCAGGCGCCCTGCAGGCCCTCGGCGCCGTGCGCGCTGGCAGCACCCAGCATCAATACAGCGGTAGCAAAAGAACGCAGCAGCATCGGCAAGTCCTGGTCGGGATGGGCCCGCATTGTGCGCATCGCCGCTGCCTGGACGCCAATACCGGTTCATTGGCAACCTTTGGCGGAGCGCTATCATTGCCGGCATTACAGGAATAAACGGCGGCCACAACGTGCAGACCCTACTCACCCCGGTATCGATTGGCGAACTGATCGACAAGATCACCATCCTCGAAATCAAGGCCGAGCGCATCACCGATACCGCCAAGCTGGCCAACGTGCGCACCGAACTGCAGGGCCTGTGGCCGCTGTGGCTGTCGCAGCAGGAAGCGCGCCCGTCGCTGACCGCGCTCAAGGACCAGCTCAAGGCCATCAACGAGCGCATGTGGGAAATCCAGGACCGCCTGCGCGAGAAAGAAGCCGCACAGGATTTCGGCGCCGAGTTCATCACCTTGGCGCGCGGCGTGTACGGCACCAATGGCGAGCGCATCGTGGTGAAGAACGAAATCAACCGCGTTGCCGGTTCGGCACTGGTTGAAGAGAAGCAGTACCAAGGCGAGTAAGCCACCAAGCCCCCTCCCTTTCGCGTAGCGAAGGGGAGGGCTGGGGAGGGGTGCTCTTGGCGGCAACCGCAAAGCTTCAAGCAAAAGCCAACCCCCTCCCAACCTCCCCCTTGGCTTCGCCAAAGGGGAGGGGCAAAGGCAGGCTCAGCGCAGCACACTCAGAACGCTATCTGCGCCCACAAGCCAGCTTCGTGGCTTTCCTGTGATTTCTTCGCCGTTTCCTGTTTCAGCTGCTTGGCCACCGCCGCCAATCGCAGGTACTTGTTCGGCTTCCACTCCACGCCGACCAGGTGATACCGCTCCCGGGTGCGCGGATCGATGTCCAGGCTCATCCGGGTTTCTTCATGCCGGGTGAGCAGCGCGTACTGCGGGCTCAACTGGTAGCTGCCCCATACCGACCAACCACGCTGGTCATCGCTGCCCGGCTTGACCACCCGGGTCCAGTCCTCTGCACGGACGTACTGCGCGCCGATCCGGCCACGCTCACCGACCCAGCTGGCCATCGCGTTCCAGCGCTGCGCGGTGTGTTGCCGCGGCATGTCACCCGCATCCAGCGCACGGGTACCGCGATAGCCGCCCACGGCCAGTTCAACGCCCTTGGCCGGGGCCCAGCCCAGCCGCGCCTCGACATCCGGGCGCTTGCCCAGACGCGGCTTCTGGTAACCGCCACCAGTGACCACCGAGGCGGCATAGGTGAAGTCACCCCGGGTGTACTGGCCGTGCACACCGTAATCGGCCGCATTGCCCATCTTGCTGCGGGTGATCAAGGCACCATCGACATAGCGATAGCCATCACGCGCCGACTCCTGCTGGATCCACGGCAGCGGCGCGTTGCCCAGCCGCAGCCAGTTGCCCTTGCCGAAGCTGCGCTGCAGGTAGGCATGGCGCAGCCACACGTCGGTGGGGTCGCTGTTGCGCAGCCACTGCACATCGGTGGTCACTTGCGCTGTCCAGTGCTGGTTGAAGCGGTGATCGACGGTGATGAAGGTGCGCTTCAGATCCAGCGCCAGGCCTTCATCGTCCGTGGTCACGCCATCACGATCCAGCTGGCTGGCGTTGATGAATATCTGCGCCGAGACCTTGGTGGCGGGCGCGGCGTCCTGTGCCCAGGCCACGGCCGGCAGGCACAGCGCAGCCAGCGCGGCGGCCAGTGCATTACGGGAAACAAACTGCATCACTACTCTCCTGGTGCCAGCCAACGCTGGCGGTATGCGATCTTTCGGGTATGTCATTGGCCTGCGGCGTTCCTGCGTGGCTGGCGGCAGCAGACAATCTCGCCCGACGCAGCCGGTTCGCCCAACACCTCTGCGCTCACGGCGGCTGCTGGTGCACAAGCAATGGCGCGATCTGATCAACGAAGGATGCCTTCAGCCGCGCGCGGCAGCTTGCCGGCGCCGCCATTGAACGCGCCGTCTTCCCATAACGGCAGCGATGCGCATTCATTGAACCTTCTATTGCCGCCTTGCCCGCTTCAGCCACAACGGCCCGAGAGGCATCGCGACGCCTGCCTCTTCGGCTGGCAACGCCATCCCGCCTACCCCGCAAAACCATTCTGCCAAGCCCGTTCATGTTTCCTGCCTCACCCGAAGCAAGGCCATTGTCGGCAAGCAGACGCCAGCCGACCCTGATCAATATCAATGCCGTGGGCGCTCGTAGCCAATCAGCTGTGCGCCAGGCCACATAACCGCGCTTGCGCTGCATGCAGGGGCGGTTCGCAACGGAGTTTTTGCAAGGCCGAAACATTGCCCGGCGCAGAATCGATGTTGCGCATTACCGCTGTTTCACCGAAGGCGGCCCCACGCCGCCCACCCTGCGAGGCCCAGCATGTCTTACGTAGATGGTTTCCTGGCCGCCGTGCCGCTGGCCAACAAAGCCAGATTCATCGAACACGCCCATATCGCCGATGCCCTGTTCATCGAGTTCGGTGCCTTGCGCGTTACCGAATGCTGGTCCGACGACGTGCCACACGGAACGCTGACCGACTTCTACCGCGCCGTGCAGGCCAAGGACGATGAAGCGGTGGTGTTCTCGTGGATAGAGTGGCCGGACAAGGCCACCCGTGACATCGGCATGCGCAAGATGATGGAAGACCCACGCATGGATCCGGCCACCAATCCGATGCCATTCGACGGCAAGCGACTGGTGTATGGCGGCTTCATGCCGGTGCTGCATCTGGGCGATTAGGCCTGCAGTGCAGCTCCGCAACGCGGGTAAGCGTGGACACATGAGACTTGCCGAATGGCCGAGCGTGATCGCGGCGCGCTTGTGGGAGCGGCGTAAGCCGCGAAGCTGACATCGTTTGAGCAATCGGCGTCCATGCCAACTGATGATGTACCTGCTTCGCGGCTTACGCCGCTCCTACAAAAACCAGAAGCCAGAAAGCCCGGCAGTTGCAGCCGGGCCAGGTGAGCGAGGACAGCAGCAACCGTGTCGTTACTGCGCCATCCCCAGCACGTACACCAGCACCAGCAACGCGAGCACACCAGCCAGCACCGCGAAGAATATCTTCCAGGCGCTATACGGACGCTCACCCGCCAGTTGCCCTGTGTAGCCATTGGCCAGCACCTGGAAGCTGCGCGAACCATAGGTGTAGCTGACCAGCCACACCGGTACCAGGATGTGCTTGAAGGTGCGCTTGCTGTATGTGGCCTGCACCTGCAGGTTGCGCTGGGTGTCACCGGGCACCTGCTCGGAACACAGGTAGCGGGTCTGCTCCTGCATCTGCGCCTCACCCTTCTGCGCGGCCTGGCGCAGATCCACCTGGTAACGCTCAACCGTCCAGCCGCGCACGAACTCGGGCGTGTACGGCTTCAGGTCAGTCGTGGTCGGGAACTGGCCGATCTTGGCCAGCAGTTCCGGGTGCACACCAACCGTGCCCGGCACCAGTTCATCGTCAAAGAAGTGCTGCAGCGAACCGGAAGCCGGTTCCCAGCGTACGCGCTGTTCCTGCCGGGTCTGGGTATTGCCCTTGGAATCGCGGTAGCTGACGGTAACGTAGTAGTAGTGACCGGCCTCGGCCGTCCAACGTGCAGCAACCTGCGCGTCGAACGTCCAGTACGGCAGGTACATGCCCTTGAGCGTATCGGTCAACGCTGCGCGCTTGAGCTTGCTCGGCGCAAACCAGCGCGTGCCATACCACTTGCGGATGATGTCGCGGACCTGGCCGTCGCTGATCTTGAACGGCAGCACGCTCTGCGGGGTAATCGCATCGCCCAGCGACTCATGGTCGATGATCGATGGCGAGCCACAGAATTCGCAGCGGTCGGCCACCTTGCGATCGACGAAGACCGAGATCGCATGGCAGCTTTGGCATTGCACCTCGCGCGGCTGCGCGCCATAGCCGCGTTGCTCGGCCGGGGTGGCGGCCATGCTCTGCAGCATGCCGACTACACCGCCCTGCGGCGCCTGTGGCAACGGCGGCGGCATTGCAGCCTCGTCCTGCAGCCGCGTCAGTGCGGCCAGCAGATCCTGCTCGACCACGCCGGCACTGCCATCGCCAATGCCCTCGGCTGCCTCCGACAGCGGCACGATTGTGCCGCAGTAGGGACAGGCCAAGGCTTGCTTGGAGGCATTCCATTGCAGATCCCCGCCGCATTCCGGGCAGGGATGTTTGCCAACTGTTGCGTTGTTCATCAGCCGCGCAGGAACTCTTCCAGTGCCGAACGGGCAATGCGCGTGGCATTGCCGATCTTGCGTGCCTTCAGGTCGCCTGAAGCGATCGACGCCATCACGTCCTCGACCGATACCGACAAGGCCTGTGCAGCCTGCTCGGGCGTGAGTACGTCCAGCGCCACTGCATCACCAGCAGCAGGCAACGGCGGTGGCACCGCCGCGCCGGGCACCACCGGTGCACCGGTCTGCATGTTGCGCATCATTTCCTGCGCCATGCCAAAGCCCATCGCCATCTGTGCCGGCACCGCAGCGGCGGCGGCACCTTCGCCGCCCTCGCCCATGCCGTGGCCCATCTGGTACTTCACGTAGTCGTTGAGGTTGCCGATCACACCCATGCTGGAGCGCTTGTCGATGGCCTGCTCCACTTCCGGCGGCACCGACACGTTTTCCAGGATGAAGCTGGTGATCTCGATGCCGTACTTGTCGGTCATCGCCGGGTTGATGATCGGCAGCAAGGCCTCGCCCAGCTCGGAGTAGCGCGAGGCCACATCCAGTGCCGGCACGCCGGCCTTGGCCAAGGCTTCGGTGAACACGCTGACGATGCGCGAACGCATGGTGTCGGCGAACTCATCCAGGCGGAAATTCTGGTCGGTACCGGCCACTTCCTTGAGGAACTTCGGCGGGTCGACGATGCGGAAATCGTAGGTACCAAACGCGCGCAGGCGGACCACGCCGAAATCGGCGTCGCGCATCATCACCGGGTTGGAGGTGCCCCACTTGTTGCCGGTGAACAGGCGCGTATTGAGGTAATAGACGTCGCACTTGAACGGTGATTCAAAGCCGTACTTCCAACCAAGGATGGTCGACAGCACCGGGATGTTCTGGGTGCTCAGCGTGTGCTTGCCCGGGCCGAACAGATCGGCGTACTGGCCGGCGGCGACGAACTGCACCATCTGCGACTCGCGCACGATCAGCTGCGCGCCGTTCTTGATCTGGCGGTCATCGTCCGGCCAGCGGTAGGACAGCGTGTCACGCGAGTCATCGGTCCACTCGATGATCTCGATCAGTTCCTTCTTGATGAAATCCAGAATGCTCATGCTCAGTCCCCAGTCGACAAGGCTCCGATTCTACGGCGGGAATGTTAAGAACGCGCGTGACGCCATGCAGACATGCCGTGGCGCAGCATGGCCGCAACTTCTGGATGCTGCGGGGACGCCATGCGTGCTCTGACCCTGTTGTTGACGAGCCTGTTCGGGCTGGCCCTGGCGGTGGGCGGCGGCTGGTTGCTTGCCCTGCAGGGCAGCCCGTTCTACCTGCTCAGCGGCGTGCTGCTGTTGACCGTGGCCTGGGGCCTGTGGCGGCACCGGCGCTGGCCGACCTGGCTGTACGCCGGCTGGTTGCTGGTGCTGCTGGGCTGGTCGCTGTGGGAGGCCGGCCTGTACTGGTGGCCGCTGGCCACCCGCTTGGGCGTACCGGCCCTGCTTGGCCTGCTGATGGCCTTGCCGACCTCGCGCCGCTCCAGCCCGCGCGGCTATATCGGTCCGGCCGGCTGGCCGGTGCTGCTGGCCTCGCTGGGGGTGGCGGCGGTTGCCTTCGCCGGCATCCCGCGCCATCTGTATGAGATCGATGGCCGCCTGCCGATGGACATCGTCAACGCCAATCCGGCGCTGGGCGACACCCAGCAGCCGGAGGGCGAATGGCAGGCCTACGGCCGCAGCGGCTACGGCCAACGCTACTCGCCGCTGGCGCAGATCACCCCGGCCAATGTCGGCCAACTGCAACTGGCCTGGCAGATGCAGACCGGCGACGTGCGCCTGCCGCAGGACGTGGGCGAGACCACCTACGAAGTCACTCCGCTGAAGATCGGCAACACCCTGTATCTGTGCACGCCACACAGCCTGGCGTTCGCACTGGATGCGGACAGCGGCAAGGTGCTGTGGAAGTTTGATCCAGGTGCAGGCATGGAACCGCAGCGCCAGCACCAGACCTGCCGCGGGCTGTCGTATTACACCGAGCCGGCTGCCAGCCCGGCTGTAGCAGCAACAAGCGCGACCATGTGCAGCAGCCGCGTGTTCCTGCCCAGCGCCGACGCCAAGCTGCATGCATTGGATGCGCAGACCGGCCAACACTGCCCGGACTTCGGCAACAAGGGCGTGCTCGACCTGCTGCACAACATGCCGTTCAAGCAGGCCGGTTACTACTATTCCACCTCGCCGCCGCTGATAGCAGGTGGCAAGGTGATCGTCGCCGGTGCAGTGAACGACGACTATGCGATCAACTCGCCCTCCGGGGTGATCCGCGCCTACGACGTGCACAGCGGCCAGCTGCTGTGGAACTGGGACTCGGGCAACCCCACCCAGACCGCGCCACTGGACCCGAACAACCCCAACCAGGTCTACACGCCCAGTTCGCCCAACAGCTGGTCGGTGGCCAGCGCCGATGAAGCACTGGGCCTGGCTTACTTCCCGATGGGCAACCGCACCCCGGACCAGCTCGGCATGTACCGCAGCCCCGCCGAGGAAACCTACGCCTCATCGGTGGTGGCGCTGGATATCGCCAGTGGCCAGGTGCGCTGGGTGCAGCAGTTCGTGCACCACGATCTGTGGGACATGGACACCCCGGCGCAACCGGTGCTGCTGGATCTGGATCTACCGCAGGGCCGCGTACCCGCGCTGGTGCAACCCACCAAACAAGGTGACGTCTACGTACTGGACCGTCGCGACGGCACGCCCCTGCTGCCGATCAGCCAGCGCACCGCACCGCAGTACGTGGACATACCCGGCCAATTCGCCGCACCCACGCAACCTGCGTTCGCGCTGAGCTTCGAACCCAGACCGCTACGCGAAGCCGATATGTGGGGGGCAAGCCTGATCGACCAGATGCTGTGCCGCATCCAGTTCCGGCAGCTCCGTTACGAAGGCCGCTACACGCCGCCAACGCTGCAGGGCAGCCTGATCTATCCAGGCAACTTCGGTACCTTCAACTGGGGCAGCGTGGCGGTGGATCCACAGCGGCAGGTGATGTTCGGCATGCCGACCTATCTGGCCTTCGTCTCCAAGCTGGTGCCCAAGCATGAGACCAGCGGACGCGAGATGAACAAGGGCGAGCATGGTTTGAACGAAAACAAAGGCGCCGACTACGCGGTGGAAATGACCCCCTTCATGTCGCCAATCGGTGTGCCCTGCCAGGTACCACCGTGGGGCACGGTTGCCGCTGCCGACCTGCGCACCGGCAAGATCGCCTACCAACACCGCAACGGCACCATCCGTGATCTGTCACCCGTGCCACTGCCGATCCGCATCGGCGTGCCCGGCATTGGCGGACCGATGTTGACCGCGACCGGCGTGGCTTTCATGAGTGCAGCCACCGACGACAACTTCCGCGCCTACGACCTGGCCAGCGGCAAGGTGCTGTGGGATGTGCGTATTCCAGCTGGCGGCCAGGCCACGCCAATGACCTACCTCAACAGCCAGGGCGAGCAGATGGTGCTGCTGGTGGCTGGCGGTCATGGTTCGACCGGGACCAAGGCTGGCGATTATGTGTTGGCGTACAAGTTGAAGAAGTAGGGCTTCTGCGAGTCAGGTAGGAGCAGAAACAGAAGCACCCCTCCCCAACCCTCCCCTTGCCTTCGGCAAAGGGAGGGGGCGCAAGCAACAGCCTCAATCCTGCATGATCAGCCCCCTCCCTTGCGCAACGCGCAGGAGAGGGTTGGGGAGGGGTGCCTTTGCGAGGAATGCAGTCAGCCCCGATCAAGCAACAACACATCGCATGTGGTTGGCAGCGCCGCATCCAATCACCGAATCCGCAATCGCCGCTTCAAGGCTCCAGCGCAGTGACCAGTTTCTGCAAATTCCGCCGATTCTTGCCCCAGTCCAGGCATTGGGTGGGCCATACACACCTGCTTCGCAGCACGGTGCGCGCGCCATCGCAGGTCACCTCGACCCTTTCGCCGAAAGACCAGACGTTGAACGGAACCGCACCGCGCATGCCAGTCGGCGTTTGCTGGATGCTGTTCCAGCCGCTGCGACGCATTGCAGTCTCGATGCTCTCCACCGTGTGGGCCCGCTCAAGCACCATCTCGTGGAACGCGGGAAAAGCAAATGTCATGTCAGGCCCCTTCCTGTCTTGAAACCTCATGATAGATGCAAGGCGCGCAGGAATGATCCCAAAAAGGTCGACGAGGAACACACCGACAGCAGGTTAGTGACCTGTACCGATCAACGTGTCCAGCAACCACCACCCTTGGCCCCATTTCCCTTGCATCACACCAGATCAATCCTTGGCATGTCATGCCGGGCCGCACCAGAAACGCAACGGATAGCGGGCAACTCTGCAATGAACAGACCCCTTGCAACACGCGCTTTACCCAAGCCTGATCGAAAACCCCGAGGTCAAGATCGCTCGCCGTTTGCGGGAACTACGCTGCGCTCATCGTCACCACTGGCGCAGTCTGAGCAGCTCGCCATGCTGGAAGCCAAGCAGCAAACTGACCCAATGCGAAAACCAATACGAAGCCACCAGATAGGAACTCGAACGGAAGCTTCGGCGCATTGTACGCAGATGATATCCACATGCTCAGCGCTGCTCCTAGTGCGCTACCGATCAGTGCACCAACCCCCGTCAGCAGGATGCTCTCAGCAATGAAGTAGCCAACGATATCGGCCGATCGTGCGCCTAAAGAACGCCGTATTCCAATGGAGCGATAACGTTGCCGGATCCAGAAACTCACCAAACCGTATATACCTATGCCGGTGACAGTCAAAAGTGAAACACCCGCCGCCAGGAAAAGGTAGGCCATGGCTCGATCACGGCCGAAATAGCCTTTCCGTAGCGCCTCATAGGTCATGACCCTAGACATTATCCGATTTCGATCCAATGCCCTCAACGCCGCTTCCGCCTGGTTCAACAGAATATTCAACCGCCCTGGTTCAGCGCGGATTGTATAGATGACGCGCTTTGCATCGGGGAGGAGCGGAAGGACCATCGAGACGTCATTGCCCTGCCCACTGCCAAGAAGCGGACGTGCAAGGCTGTCGGCGACGCCTACAATATGGATGGCATGTTCACCGTCCACGAATATTGCCTTACCCAAGGCGTTCTGCCCTGGAAACAAGGCATGGGCAAGACCGGTGGACACAATGACCTCCCCTGCAGCATAGAGTCCAGAGTAGTCGTCGTCCGCAGCCATTGGAACGAAAGCGTCCGCAGAGAAATCCCGGCCAGCGGACAGATTCACCCCCAATGTTTGCAGCGCCCCAGGAGAGACGCTGTAGACCGATGGCTCGGCCTCGATCATCCCGCGGAGATCGGAACGGTCCACTAGCTTGTTGGTGACACCTACCGTCCAGTTGTTCTGACTTAGCGGCAGGGATTCAACAACTGCAACATTCTGTATTCCAGGAAGCGCGCGCAGTCGATTCAGGTCAGCCAGAACCGCGCTTCGCGAGTTCTCACTACCATCACCCAGGAACTCCGTTTCAAGGATACCGAGGCCCTCTTCGCGCACACCCGTCGTATAGGTCAGCAGTTCAACCCGGCTGGCCAACAGTGACGAGACGTTGCTGATGACCGCCGTGGTGATGATGACCTGCAACAGGAAAACTGCAGAAATCAAACGATGGCGCCTCAAGCTCCGCGCGATGACCGGAATCTGGGAAATGCTCATTCTGCCACCTTGATCTGCATAGCCACACGGGCAGAAGCAGTCCGAAATGCAGGAAGCGCGGCTGCCCCCAGGCTGGATAGGCAAGCAAAGGCCAACGTGGCTCCGAACATGCCCCCATCCATATGGACCAATGTGGAATAGTCCTCAGGTTGGCGGCGGATTGCCAGCAACCCAATCTGGCATACAACAAGTGCGCCAACCCCGCCAAGAAAGCCGATGACCAGCGATTCAGTGCAAAGCTGAGCCAGGATATCCATCCTGCGAGCGCCTAGCGCACGCCTGATCGCAACCTCATGCGTTCGCTTGATGAAACGCGAAAACAACAGCGCACAGATATTGATCATGCAGACAACAAGAAACCCAATTGCCAAAGCGAATTGCAGTTTCACATCGTCTGGAACAATCTGTCGGCGTACAAGAAAATCCGCGAGCGCCTCCAAGCGTGCAGGGCTGCTTCGCTCGAATCGTCCGCTTTCCACCTGCTCGGCTGCGTAGCGCTGAAGTAGTTCGCCAGAGCGAGCTTGGTCATCCGGCCCTTGGGCAAGGATCCAGAGTTGAAGCCACGCTGTAGATGGACTCTCCATCTTGTTCTTCTGTTCGCTGTCGCCCCAGGAGAACATGCTTGAGCTCACACTGAGACGCGATTCGATCGCAGAGTGCAGGGGGATATAGAAATCATCCTGTCCCTTGAAGATATCCTTCTGTAGATCGGTGTGAAAGCGAGGTATGGGAGACCAATCATTGGCGACTCCGATGATCCTGAAAACCCTTGGGCCCAGTTGGAGCTGTCGCCCAACCTCACCCGCCTGCCCAAGGCGCCTTTTGAAGGACTCACTGATGACCACCAGATCCGCACGGGACCGTTCCTCCGCTTCGGTCCAGTACCGTCCGGCGCTCAGGTCTATCCCAAACAGGTTGAAAACGTCGGGTGTCACGTACTGGCCATCGACGAAGTAGGGTGAGTCGACACCGCTCTGCACACTAAGGAGCAGGCGACCTGTCGCCATGGCTGCGCTCGTATGCGCGGGAAGCCTGCGCATGATTTCCGCTGCATCGACCCAGGTCATCGAGTTTCTAGGGTCAAGCGAAAGCTTGGCTTCATAAGATCGCGGGAGTGGATCAATATACGGATGGAACAGGTGTTCACTTCGACCTGGCATTGGATCCCAGGAAAGAACACGAACAACAGTGAACATGGTCATGCTCGCACCCACGCCCAGAGAGAGGGCGACAACCAGCGCCAACGTCATCACTTTAGATGCCAGCAGACTGCGCTTCGCCAAGCTGAGGTAGTAGCTGAACATTGCCCTGTACCTAGTGAAAGAAGGTCGCGCCCGCGACGTGGATATCGATCGGCTCGATCCTTAGCCAGGCGGTGCTGTTCTGCGCACGGCTCGTGGCTTCAATGAGATGCATCAAACGGAACGATGAACTCCTCACCCGACACTGAAGCCGCTCCGCCTCATCCTGGCTCAGCTCTTTGCTGAGTCCGGCCGGCACGCGCCCTTGATTGAGATGGTCAACGATCCGTTCAAGGGCCAGATAACTCAGACGGTGTGTCGACGCGCTGTCGATGAAGATGGAAGATGTCTCGCGCATCTGCGGAATGAACGCTCCCAGCAGTGACTGAATATTTTCTGGCGAGTGATTGAAGTCGGAGAACACCATGTCTATCCCCTCCTTGAGAGCCAGATCTGAGGCCACGGCCTTCATGGAGATGTCTTGCCGACGAACGACTACACGATCTCCTACGCCTACCCACTCCAGCAAGCTATGAATGAACGCGTCAAAGCCATTCAGGCCTTCACTCTGCCGGGAGAAGGATGCGAGGGGCTCACTCAGGTCCCTCAGGAATTTACGTGAAGGCTCACTGACAAAATGCGAGCCGTTGTCATATGTATGCAGACGACCGTGTCCGTTCTCCTCCATCGCAGCAGCCATCCAAGCTGTCGATACACCGAGGCCAGTCCCAAGCTCGACAACGATGGACGGTCGCTCCCGCTTCACCAGGCTGTAAAGCAGCACGCAAAGGTCCTCACTTCCGTACAGCCACCCCATCTCTTCGCGAATTCTGAGAAGCGGTTCAATGGTCGACCCAATGCGCAGCATCCGTGTGACTCCTCGAGTTTGCGGAGTTTCCCAAAGCAAGCCACTCCGAAACCATGGTTTTGAATCCAGGCTCGTCCGCCACCGTCAGCAGGTGCGGCGAGAACGCGTAGAAGCGCAGACCACTTCCCTCGGCATAGAGCAGAACCTCACCGGCTTCAGCCCGGAAAACAGATCGGGCAGCCTCGATCACCGCGCCAACCTCACCGTTGCCTACCGCGACACAGCCCCGCGGCCAGAATATCTTCATTGCACTCCCGGCAAAGCAGGCGATCAGCGGCACACCTACCGGAGCTTCGACGAAGAACTGATGTCGCCGCTCCTCAATGGGACTCATTTGACGCTCGACCTTCCAGTCAAAAAGCGACCAGACAGATTTTTGGAGTGGGTTGCACAGCTTCGAGATATCAGGCCGCTCATAGGCAAATCCATACTCGAACGCGGGCGTTGCAAGATCAGGCAGCGATCGCTTCATCTCAAACCATTGGGCGTTCAAAGGCAGAAGAGATCGCGACACACCTCTTACACCTGTGTCGTACGAAACAGCGCCCCCCAAGCTCAGAATCTTCTGTAGACGGATATGGAACCAGCGCTCATCGACTTCCCACTCACACAAGCGGGAAAGAAGCTTTGTCCCCGCCAGGATAAAGGCGCGATTGATGATCCAGGCGCCCTCGAACATCTCCTCGACTTCTACCGTCGGGACCAGTTCGAGAACCTGCGGCCAGTCTCGGCGCGTCAGAAGCGGAATCATCTGATCCACGTGAACACAGGAGATATCCAACTGCGGCAAGCTCAACGCCTGCAGTGCAATGGGATCCTTGAGATCAGAGTAAATGACCACTGTTCTCCCGCTCACGCAGCTTCCCCACATCCGTACTCACGCAGCATGTCCGATTGCATCATGTCGATCATGGCGCCAATGTCCTCATTGAGCGGCGCGACCGCCATCAAACGATGACTCAGCGGTTGCTGAATCAGAAACCCAGACGCGCACACTGCCAACCGCTTGTGCACATGCCGGATGGCGCTTTCAGTCAGGCACTTCGATGCAAACAAGTGACGCTTCAGCAGCCGGTGGCATATGTAGTACACAAATACGGCGTGAATGAACGAAGAATTCGGTATCTGATTACCCGACCATGGAGAGACAACCCGGTGCTTGTAATCATTCTCGACGAAGAAACCATTGGAGAGCTCCCACGCCGCCAGAAAGTTATGGGTGCTCTCATGCATGATGCTTTCCATGCAAGCTTCAACACTCAATCCATCCCGATGAATGTTTAGGATTCGCAACGAGCCGGGCTGCCGCGGAACATGCTCCGATCCGTAGTGCTGTGGACCTTGATCTGATCGTTCCTGAGACTTTCGCACGATGATGCGCCTTACGAAATTTCGAACTATCAGTCCATAAGTAGGCTCTACTTCGTCGATCAGCTTCAGGCTTTCTTCGATTTTGGCCAGAACAGCGCGGCGCTCAAAGTCATCAAGCGGCAGACAGGCCTGACTAAGCACACCGGATCGCGGCTCGTGGTTTGTTGCTACAGGGCTATCGAAGTCAATCGCGATGCAACCGCCTACATTTTTTACGGCTTAAATACTCCAGCCACCTGTACTCGACCTGCTGGCGAAGCTGTCCCCGAGCGGGCTGTATACCCGCCACTGGCGTGACTCCGACAGATATCTGCTTACACGGCCATGTTCCAGCTCACCAATCGCATGCTCTCTGCATACCAGATCATGTAGGAACGAAAATCGTTGCGCCAAATCCAACTCATCCTGGACATCGCCCCCGCCTGGACTCAGCCTTCGCTGAAGCGCCTCGATGGCCAGATAGCACTCGCAGAACTCCGAACTCAGCAGGACGCGAGCCTGCCGACTGGATGGCATCGACATGTAGAGGTGATAGATCGCCCCAACAAATTTTTCATCACGCCAGTCCTTCAACGCATCCTGAAGACGCATACGCATACGGCTCAATCTTGCCCACATGATTCCCTCCACTACCTCAGCCGTACTGGCTGACGCGGTGGTAAGCTCCATGAGGCAAAGCGGTCGCTCTATTGCAACACTGGATCCATTCAATGCGACATTCATTGCGTCGGGCATCCTGATTGACGGTATTCACAACCGAGGAGCCCAGGTCGGACTCCTCGGCGTCGAAACACTTGGTTCAAACGTCGAACCGGCCGGATCCGTTGGAGCTATTCGTGTCGACGTCTTCTGAGACGACGGCGTGATGGTGATGGGAGAAGATCGAGTCGTCGTGATGCCCATCCGCTACTGCGAGAAGATTGGCCGCTTGGGCTGACTGGTAGAAACCGTCCAAGGCCAGATCCTGGAGGGTGGTCATGGACACAGCTGCGTCGAGTTCTGCGCTGACGTTTGAATCTGTGGAGGTGCCAGCCATCGCAGCGCCGGCTGCGGAGCCAACAACAAGCAAGGTCAGAGTTGACAGGGTCTTGGTGATGTTTCGTTTGTCATTCATGGCGATCTTCTAATCCTTTGATGGAGGTCTATGGTTGGCCAATGGAACGTCGTAACGAGAACCCAGGGCATTCGCTTTACAAGCCCATTCCTCGATGCACAGAGCGTCTCGTCGATGGATATGGCCGGGGCGACAAGAAGCGCTTCGACCAGGACACGCGTTCCCGCGTGGATTCGACCTCTGCCATCGAGGGGTGCGCGATGAGCACTTAGATCTTCAACCCACCCGCGAACTCATCTAAATACCAAAGGGGCTGCTGGTCAAAGTCTCTGCTGTGCGTACCACAGCGCAACCCACGCGATACTCGGCCATGATCACCCCAGCAACTCCTCTGACGACATTGACGAGCACAACAAGAATCGCAATGGCTCACATGCGCCAGGTAAACGCTTATAAAACTTCTTGATGGCGCCAAGCGTGGTCCACGCCTTAGTGCTCGCCACTGCTTGTTCACCTATCGACGGATCTGTCGACAGAAGGTTGGCCAGACCGACCATGCCGGTTGGGCGACGACTGGCCGTGACGGTACGCGCACTCTTCGTTCACCGCTGTAGCTTGCTTGGCACCCTCGCGGGGGAGCACGCTTCATACCCAAACGAGAGCGGCGATCCATCATGTCGACACCATCGCATCCGTAGCTGGCACAAGAAGCTTCCGCGAGGTCGAACCCTACAACGGCCTCCTATCGCTATCAGTTGCGTGAGAGGCCTCTGCGCGTTGAACCTCTCCAAGGTCTGCAGTATTCCCGTCCCACTCCACCACTTTGGAAGTATCTGCAAGCGCGCCTGATAGCCCCGCAAGGCACTTTATTGAGCGCCACGCTGCAACGCAGGGAGTAGTGCGCATCCGGAGTTTGCAACGTTCAGACCATTCGCGGTGGCAGCGCCAGCTCA
This sequence comes from Stenotrophomonas sp. STEN038, assembly GCF_056759895.1. Taxonomy (NCBI): domain Bacteria; kingdom Pseudomonadati; phylum Pseudomonadota; class Gammaproteobacteria; order Lysobacterales; family Lysobacteraceae; genus Stenotrophomonas; species Stenotrophomonas sp. STEN038. Next base: position 21,508 of record NZ_JBRRDW010000026.1, on the reverse strand, counting down.
GTACGCTTCACATCGGCGGCCAATGACGTTGTGCGGCCAGCATCTGGACGGAGCTACGCAGGCATCATCCGCAGAGCAGCCGAGACTCCACGGAGAATCATCCAGCCTTGATCTTGGACACTTTTGAATGAGCACCATCAGCGTGCCCTATAGGTAAGACTCTGCTTTCTCCAGAAGCGCCACGACGCTTGCTAGAAAGGAGACAGGGAGATGCTTTGACAGAGCCAGCATCCTCCTCTCCAGCGACGCCCTTGAACTGTTCTCCGCGACGCCTTGCGGCAACCTCACATCCCCGCCCATAAGCCAATCTATTGTCACCTTCAGAGAAAGGCTGAGCGAGTGCAAATGCTGGATATTCGGCGCGAAACTTTCATCCCTCTCCCAGTGACCGATTGTTGCGCGATTCACGCCCAGCATCCTGGAAAGTTCCGTTTGCGATAGACCGCAATCATTTCGCGCCGTTCGAATCCGCTCAGCAATTGAACTTGCCATACAAACACTTCCTTGTCCGACAGATCGGAAATGGAACGCCGCCCCCACGCAGAGAGTGCTCACCGGTTTTGGTTCTGTCAAATAACCAATGGACGTAAATACTCCCAGCCACACTCCAACGGCACTACAGGGCAGACAGCCCTGACCCCTATTTCAATGCCAACAGATGGAATCGATCGGAAGGAACGTTCTGACGAATCACGCAACTGCCGTACACAAACAGGCAAGGCCATCTGGTCGTGGCAAGCCGAGCGGTGATCCATAAGTATGGAAATAAGCCGACCACAACTGTTCACACGCCGCTAGCGCCGACGCATTTCTTCCAGATCCGCGATAGCCTGGTGGCTGACAGGAGCAACCTCAGCGGCAGGTGGTGACAACGCTATTGCAATGGAGGACATAGGTTCGTCACTGTACCTACAGAAAACTCATGCAGGTATATATCTACAGCCATCACTTCCGTTCTGGCTACCTCGCGGTCAGCGACCAGCGACCAGCTCACTTCGACAGCCGCTGTTGCTGAATGCTGGCGATTACCTATGCCGCGCAATCAGTGCTGGCCGCCCTTCCCCACTTGCATTGAAGAAGTGAGGAACACTGGCTCCTAACCCTTACGCACGGGGCTTTGCACGATCAACCGAGATCAATCCGAGGCACATCGTACCAAACCGCATCAGGGAAAATGTCCATTACCCAGTTGCGAATGAACCCACGGCTATCGGCCGCAATCACTTCATCACCACTGTCATCACGGCTATTCCAGGCGACACCTTCCAAGGCGATCCCACGCGCGGCAATCGCCTCCAACGACAACAAGGTGTGATTGATCGAACCCAAGCGCCCGGAGGTCACCAGCAACACCGGCCAACCCTTCTGCGCGACGTAATCAATCGTCAGCAGCTGCTCGGTCAGCGGCACCATCAAACCACCGGCACCTTCGATCAGCACGGTCTCGTAGCGCTCGCACAAACGCGCGGTCGCGGACTCGATGGCGGCTAGATCCAATACCCGCTGCTCCAGACGCGCAGCCAGATGCGGCGATGCTGGATAGGCGAACAACGCCGGCATCGTGGTGCCGTCGCGGTCCTCATCAAACAAGCCGGTGCCCATGATGCGCCGGTGCAGCAGGATGTCATCGGACGCACCCACGCAACCGGTCTGCACCAGTTTCTGGGTGATGACATTCTCACCCTGCGCCGCCCACTGCTGCGCCAGCCAACCGGTGACAACCGTCTTGCCGATCTCGGTATCGATGCCACTGACAAATACGATCTTGCCGCTCATGCGCGCATATCCTCTTCCTGCAGGCTGGCCACCAGCGCGACCATGCCATCGCACAACTGCTGCAGCTGTGCATCGTCGATTACAAACGGTGGCATCACATACACCAAGCGACCAAACGGCCGGATCCAGATGCCGTGGCCCAGCATCCGCTGCTGGATGCGTTCCAGGCGCAGCGATGCCTTCAACTCGATCACACCGATTGCCCCAAGCACACGCACATCAGCCACCTGAGGCAAGGTGCGCGCAGGTGCCAGGCTCTGCTCGAGTCGACGCTCGATTGCTGCCACCCTGCCCTGCCAATCCTGAGACAACAGCAGCTGCACCGAGGCCAGCGCCACCGCGCAGGCCAGCGGATTGGCCATGAAGGTTGGACCGTGCATGAACACGCCCGGCTCGGCACTGGCGATCACATCGGCTAGCTCACGCGTGCACAGCGTGGCCGCCAAGGTCATGTAACCGCCGGTCAATGCCTTGCCGATGCACAGGATGTCGGGACTGATGCCGGCATGCTCGCAGGCAAACAATCGCCCGCTGCGGCCAAAGCCGGTGGCGATCTCATCGCAGATCAGTAGTACATCGTGCTCACGACACATGCGTGCAAGCTCGCGCAGGTACTGCGGATGGTAGAAGCGCATGCCACCTGCACCCTGCACCACCGGCTCGATGATGAAGGCGGCCAGCTCATCGGCGCTTTCAGCAAACAGCTGCGCAAGCGGCGCGATATCGGCGGGGTTCCACTCGTCGCCGAAGCGTGTCTGCGGCGCGGGTACGAAACGTCGTGTCGGCAGTGACGTACCGAACAAACCATGCATGCCGGTGACCGGATCGCATACCGACATCGCGTTCCAGGTATCACCGTGATAGCCCGAACGCGTTGTGCCGATATTGCATTTGCCCGGCTTGCCGCGCGCCACCTGGTACTGGATCGCCATCTTCAGCGCTACTTCCACCGACACCGAACCGGAGTCGGCATAGAAGATCGCATCCAGCCCCTCGGGCACGATCTGCAACAGCTGCTTGCCCAGCGCGATGGCCGGCTCGTGGGTGAGTCCGCCGAACATCACGTGCGACATGCGGCCCAGCTGGTCAACCACCGCCTGGTTCAGCTGCGGATGGTTGTAACCATGGATGGCACACCACCACGAGGCCATGCCGTCGATCAGCTGGGTGCCATCTTCCAGCTGCAGCAGCACGCCATCGGCGCGGGCCACCTTGAGCACCGGCACCGGGCTGCCCAGGGCGCTATAGGGGTGCCACAGGTGTTCACGGTCGAATTGATCAATCAGCATCGTTCAATACAGCTCTCGCCGCGGGAAGGCGGCTTGCAGGGGGCGTACCTTACCGCTTGCGCGGCTGCCCTGCATGCATCAGCGGCAGCGGGTCGAAGGGGCCGTCACCGCCATAGATGCCATAGTGCAGATGTGGCGGCGTACCGCGCGCATTGCCGCTGTCACCCACGAAGCCCAGCACATCGCCGGCCTGCACGATGCGCCCGTAGGCCAATCCCGGCACCCAGTCCTGCAGATGCGCATAGTAGTGCCGCTGCCCGGCCGGCCCGATCACCCACACCTGGCGCCCGCCCAGGCCGCTGTCGCGCACCGCAGCCACCACGCCCTGGGTGGCAGCGACAACCGGCGTACCGCGTTTGGCGAAGATATCCACACCGTGGTGCTTGCGGTCGCGTCCGCGTGGCGCACCAAAGGTATCGGCGATCTGCCGCGGCTTGATGCCCTGCACCGGTACGGCTATCGAAGTTGGTGCTGGCAGACGTGAAAGCTTCCAGCCTTCGCGGGCCACCACGCTGAAGGGCTGCCGCCAAAGCCAGCTGCCGGCCAATGCCAGCGCTAGCAACAGCAGAACGATGCGCACTGTACGTGACCAGTTGGTTTGTTCGGAAGAGGTCAAAGTTCGCCTTGGCAGTGTGTGCTCGATGGCGAAAGCTAACAGCTGCTGGCGATGGTTTTCCAGAACTTTTTTGTGCCAACAGCAGGCTTTCACCACTTCAAATTGGCTTCACATTGGGCGCATATCTGGCACATGCGGCGCACCTAGAATTCGCCACCAGTCCAACAAGCGTGCATTGCCGAGATGGAAATTCTCTACTTCGTGGCCCGGACGCCAGCACTACCAGCGGCGATGTATGTGCTGATCCTGGTTGCGGCATGGCGCTTCAATCGCCTGCTGTTCGATGCGCTTTCCATTCTTGGTTTCATTTGTTTGCTGATGGCGTTCCTGGCCAGCAGCGGCGAAGCTGCAGTTGTCATCGCGCTTATCGCCTGCGTCCATCTCACGTTGACCTTCGTCGGCAGCAGGAAGCAAGGCCGAAGCGGCGTCAAAGCGCATGCATCAGCCGAAAGCCGCTAACGGATCGGCACCAACGCCGTTTTGTAGGAGCGACGTAAGTCGCGAAGCTGATGGATCACAAGATCGCAATCGAAATGGCTGCTCATTGATGCCAGCTTCGCGGCTGATGCCGCTCCCACAAAAGTAGTAGCCAACGCTCTCTTGTGGGAGCGACGTGAGTCGCGAAGCTCACACACCAGCAGATCGCAGAGCAATTGGTTGCCAACGATCCCCGGCTTCGCGGCTGACGCCGCTCCTACAAGGGCACCCCGCCTTCTTGTAGGAGCGACGTCAGTCGCGAAGCTCACACACCGTCAGATCGCAGAGCAACTGGCTGCCAACGATCCCCGGCTTCGCGGCTTACGCCGCTCCTACAAGAGCGGCGTGCGCTCACAGAGCTTGGGGCTGTTAGAACGCTGCCTGCACGGCCGCTTCCCAACGTGTGCCGGCAGCCTGATCGCCAAACAGATCACGTGCGTGCTGGTCGGTGAAGTGCCCACTCAACCGCAGTTCGATCGGTGCCGCCACCGCCCAGATCGCGCTGACCTGCCCGTGGGCGTAACCACCGCCCACCGCACCCTGCAACTGGTACCAACCAGCAGCGGCCTCAAGGCGCAATTGCGGTGATAGCGGCATGCGCGCACCCAACTGCGTGTACAAGCCATCCTGGGTCGTGCCCAGCGCCTCCGGCGACCAACCCAGCGACAGCCAGTAGTTATCCTTCCAGGTCAGCGTGGTGTTCAGCTCGGTCCAGTTCAGATCGACAGTCGTTGCCGGGTAGCGGTAGTGCAGCAGGTTGGCATCCAATGCCCAGTCATCGGCCAGCTTCCCGTTCCAACCAACGACGAAGTCCAGCTCGCTGCTGGCATGTGTCTCCGGTGCGAACTCCACGTTGGACCCCCAGGCGGAGGCGTAGAAACCACTATCGCCGGTAACGCGGAAGCCAGCCTGCACGGCGGCGTCACCCTGGCTCTGGGTGGAACCGCGCCAGACATAGTCGCTGGTCAAGGCGGCGCTGCCGCTGGTGTCGATGGCGAATGCATTCGCGCTGGCGGCAAGGGCAACAAATGCAGCGAAGTACAGCGAAGAACGTGAGCGTTTCATGGACTGTCCGAATGCGGCCACGCGAACTGCGCGGCGATGCGGAATTGTTCAACTACCCGGCGTAAACCAACGATGGCGACAGGCTGGTCCCGGCATCAAATCCACGTAAAACCGTAGCGCTCAGTCATCGCCCAGGAACACCTTCCGCGTCGCCCCCGCCGGCATCGGCTCGGCAAACGCCGGTTTGATCTCCATCGGCAGCCAATCGCTCTCACAATGCTTGAACTGCCATTGGCTGGGTCTGAAGCGCGCCGTCGCGCCGTCCGGCTCGCCGACGAGGAACTCGGCCTGGATGTCATAGTCGATCAACGGCGCATTGAACCAGACGTTCTCACCGGCCTTGCAGTCAATGAAGGGGCGCGCTTGGTCGATGACCCAATCACCAGTGTCCGGGTCGGTGCGATATACCGGGCTGATGCGCTGATCGATGGCCAGCCGCATCCGCCCTGGCACTATCTCCAATGCCTCGACCCAGAGTCCGGCCAACAGCACCGGAGCTTTGAACTGCAGGGCGTCCAAGCCACGCAGGCCCAATGTGCGTTGCGGATCGCCGTTGTCGAATGGGTCGTAGCGGTTGACCAAGCTGCCCTTGGGGACAAGGAACTCGCCGTACTGGAAATCCCGCTCCAGCACGAACTGTGCGCGGCTCTGCCGCTGCCAGCTCTCGATGTCGAATTCCCGTTTGAACTGCGCCGTTTTGTAGCCGAGCAGGCCTACCCAGGCAGCGACCAGTACAACGAATCCGGTGCTTATCCGTACCTTCCAGCTGAAGAATGCGCGCCAGCCGCCTTCGCCGTGCCTATGGAAATACCAAGCCTGCACAAGCAGGCTTATCGCGACTGCGGCGCCTACCAACGGCAGCACAAACACCAGCAGCAGGAATGGCCACGAGATCACCGGTCCAAAGATCATCAGTACAAACATGGAAAGGAAGGCAAGGCATCCTAACGCCTCAGCACTCCGACGCCTGCAACCAAGGCATAACGACCAAACAAATCCACATCAGCGAACAGCCAATGAGCTCATCTGGACTCATGCGGCAAGCGGGAAACCCGTCAAAATGGCCTCCCCCAAGCCCATCCACCGCCATGACGTCCAGCAGCAAGCCCCTGCATCCGCTCCGTAGTTGGTTGAGCATCGAGCGCAACCAGACCAGTCACGGGGAGAAATGGATCTCGGCACTGGGCGCTCTGATCGGTATCAGCGTCGTCTACCAGATCACCCATTGGTGCTTCCCTGGCGGCTTCAACCATGCCGGTGGCGCAATCATGCTGGCATCCATGGGGGCAAGCGCGGTGCTGGTGTTCGCGGTGCCACATGGCGCCTTGTCTCAGCCTTGGGCGGTGATTGCCGGCCATCTGGTATCGGCCTTCATCGGCGTCAGCTGCCAGCTGATGTTCCCCGAGCAGGCATGGACCGGCGCGCTGGCGGTGGGTCTGGCGGTGGGCGCGATGCACTACCTGCGCTGCATCCACCCACCGGGCGGCGCTACCGCGCTTGCAGCGGTGATTGGTGGCAGCGATGTGCACGCGCTGGGCTACCAGTACCTGCTAACTCCGGTAGCAATCAATGTCGCTGCCATCCTGCTGGCCGGAGTTGTGTTCAACGCCTGCTTCGCATGGCGTCGCTACCCCGTGCATCTGCACCGGCGCCGCCAGCAAACCGTGACCGTGCCGTCCTCGCAACGCCATGTGGATCTGACCCAGGAAGATTTCCACGCCGCCATCGGCCAGCTCAACTCCTTCGTCGACATCACCGATGAGAACCTGACCGAGCTGTTGGAACTCGCCAAACAGCATGCCGAACGCGACGCCTTGCACCCGGAGCTGATCGAGCCCGGCCGCTGCTACAGCAATGGCCGCTTGGGGCGGGCCTGGAGCGTACGGCGGGTATCCGTAACGCCTCCTCTCTCCGGGCCCTCTGCCGATCGCTTGGTGTTTGCGGTGGTGGCAGGCGATGGTATTGGCGATATCGGCCACGCAACCGCTGCCGAGCTGCGGCAGTGGGCACGTTTCGAGGTATCGCTGCGTGAAGGTTGGCGCTGGGCCAAGCTCGGCAGCGCCTGATTCCGCCAGCCGGCTGACAACATGCGTTGCCCGGATTCAGAGCGAGAGCAGGTCCAGTACTCCGCCAAACAGGCTGATCGGAACCCGACAGGCGAGCGACTCATGCACGCCGAACCAGTTACAGGCCACCCAGCCGAAGGGCATCAACAGCAAGCCCAGGATCAGCGCATCGGTGATCCAGTTCCAGTGCTGTCGGCGCACCAGCTGCAACACCGCGTCCACCAAGAATCCCACCAGCATCAGCAATGTAACAGCGCCCAACAGCAGGGCGATACCCAAGCCGGTATCACCGCGATGTTGTTGAGCAGACGCATGCGCGACGGCCATGCGCGTGTACAACAGCAGCGCCAGCAAGGGTGTGACGAAAGCCGCAATGCGGATCACAACCGACCACGGATAGCGCGAGTACCAAGCTCGGTGCTTGGAATCAATCACGATCAGGCGCCCCCAAGGGAAACAGATGGCGGTAGCCGCGCGCCTCATCCACCGCGCGCGCAAAGGACGGGCGCTGCAGCAGGCGCTGGCGGTAGTCCAGCAGCAGCGGGTAGTCATCGCTGATGCAATGCGTCCAATCGGCGTAGAACAACGCAGGCGCTGCGGCACAGTCGGCCATCGAAAAGGCCTCACCACAAGCCCATCGATGGCCCGGCAGCTGGCTTTCCAACCAGGCGTAGGCAAGCTCCAGCTTCTGCGCGCTGAAGGCGCGGGCTTCGTCGCGCTTGCCATCATCGCCACTGAGCGCGCCGCTCACTGCGTGCTGCACCGGGCTCATCACATGCAGGTCGAAGAAACGATCACGGAAGCGCACATCCAGCGCCTGTATCGGATCCCCGGGCAGCAATCGCACTGGCCCGTCATGCTTCAGCTGCAGGTATTCGATGATGATGCTGGTTTCCACGATGCTGCGCTCTCCGTCGAGCAGCAGCGGAAACTTGCCCAGCGGCCAATGCTGCAGCCACTGGCCAACGTTCTCTGGCGCGTCAGGGCCGAGCTCGCGGAACTCGAAGGCGATGGCGTTCTCGTACAGCGCGATCAGCACCTTCTGCGTATACGAGGAAAACGGATGACCGTAGAGCACCAGCGACATGACGAGTCTCCATTATCGGAATCGCAGCGGGATACCACGCTGCCTGGACAGACAATTCACCGCATGCAGCCTGCACTATCCGCTGGCTGCTGACCCGGCGCTCATCGCCTGCCCGCAATCGCTGCCAGCCGGTTGCCCGCTGAAGCGCTCGGCGATCCAGGCGATGGCACGATCCGCCGAGGCAATCGCCGTGGTGGCATGGCCAGTGTCTGGCAGGCGCAGGTAGTTCAGCGCAGCACCGCGTTTGCAGCTGCGTTCGAAGAAGTTCCAAGTGACCGGCGTCGCGACCAGGCCGTCTGCATCGGATTGCACCAGTAACAGCGGTGCCGAACCAGCGGCCAGTGCCGTGATCGAATTGCGCGCCATCAAGCCATCCCAGGGTGCGCGCCCGCTCAGATCCAGACTGCCGAGGCGCGCGCGCAAGCGCAGAAGGCGGACCAGCGCCGCCGCCGAGAACGGGTCGCCCTCGCAGCCGCTGGTGGCACGCTCGATCACGCCACGCGTGGTCTTGTTGGCGATGCTGGAGAGATCAGCACCGTAGACCTTGGACCAACTCCTGGCGGTAAACGCGGTCAACAACCCGCGTACCGTCGCATCGGCGCGCTGCATATTGGCCGCCAGATCGTTGGGCGGCGACACCGCAACCACGCCCTGCAACTGCAGATCCGGCGCGTAGCTGCGCACACGTTGCGCGCTGAACAGCGCCGCATGGCCGCCCTGTGAATGCCCCCAGACCGCGAAGCTGTGGCTGGCACCAGCGGCTGGCAGCGCCGTCGCGGCGCGCACCGAGTCCAGCACCGCTGCCGCGGCGGCGTCCCCCGCCAGATAGGCATGCGGACCGCGCGTACCGAGTCCCGGGTAGTCACTGGCGACCACCACCCAACCCCGAGCCAGCATGTCGGCCAGCCCCGGGATCTGGTCCAGGGTACGAATCGGCGTGCACGTCGAATCAATGCCCACGGTGCCGTGCGCCCATGCAACGATGTCGCGCCCTTGAACCGGGCTTGGCCCCTCAGGTGCGATCAGCACCCCGGTGGATTGGGTAGGGTCGCCATCGACGTCGGTGGTTTCGTAACGGATGCGCCAGGCCTTGGCGCCAGCGGGAGCGCCGTCGGTAGCAACTGCCTCCAGCAGTTTGCCGGGCGCCGCCACCGCAGGCGTGGTGCCCAACAGCAGCCACGTGACCAACAACAGACAGCGAACTACGGCGATCTTCATGCTTGACAGTCCCTGGCTCCCGGTTGCGCTGATGCTAGCTCAAAGCGGGGTGAGGGTTGCTTGCAACCTGCCGGGCTGTGAGTGGCCCGGCTTTTGTAGGAGCGGCGTAAGCCGCGAAGCCAAAAGCGCTGACCACCACCAGATACAGACATGAGGGGATGTCCGGGCCACCGGCTTCGCGGCTTACGCCGCTCCTACAAAAAGAGGTATCGGCTTCATCTCTAGCTGCCTACTGTCCGACCTGAACCCACGCTTCATCCCCAAACAGGTGCGGTCGGAAGTCCGGAACATTCCGCAAACCGCAACTCTGCTTTCCATCCCAGCGCGTTGTGAGCACCAGCGCGCATGCCCATGTCTTCAGGGTTAGCGGCCTGGCAGCTGCCGGGCCGCAGCCCTCATGCGCCGCCATCAGGCCATGCACTCCCCCTATCGCTTTCCCTGGAACACCGAAATGACTTCGCTTTTCGAAACGTACAATCTTGCTGGAACCACCCTCTCCAACCGCATCGCCATGGCGCCCATGACCCGTGCACGCGCCCCCAACGATATCGCCGACGAGCGCGTTGCACTCTATTACGCGCAGCGCGCCACCGCTGGTCTGATCGTCAGCGAAGGCACGCCGATCTCGCGCGAAGGCCAGGGATATCTTTTCAACCCCGGCATCTACACTCCCGAGCAGATCGAAGGCTGGCGCCTGACCACCAACTCGGTGCACGCGCTGGGCGGCAAGATCGTCGCCCAGCTGTGGCACGTCGGCCGCATGTCGCATCCCTCGATCCAGCAGGACGGCCGCACGCCGGTCAGCGCCAGCAGCAAGCAGCCTGCGAACGCCAAGGCCTTCGGCTACAACGAAGAAGGTCAGCCAGGCATGGTCGATGCACCCGCGCCGCGCCAGCTGAGCACCGAGGAAGTCGCGCGCGTGGTCAACGACTTTGCGCAGGCCGCGCAGAACGCGATTGATGCAGGTTTTGACGGCGTGGAAATCCATGGCGCCAACGGCTACCTGCACGAGCAGTTCCTCAACCCGCTGGTCAATGACCGCAGCGATCAGTACTCGGCGGCCACGCTGGAGAACCGCATCCGTTTCACCCTGGAAGTGATCGACGCCATCGTCGCGCGCATCGGTGCGGACCGCACCGGCATACGCCTTTCGCCGTACGGCAACATCTTCGACATGCCGGCCTACCCGGAGACCGATGAAACCTACACCGCGCTCGCCGACGCCATCGGCAAGCGCAAGCTGAGCTTCGTGCACCTGATGAACCAGGCCGGCTACTCAAGCAGCGCGCCAAGCCAAGCCGGCTTCAACAACCTGCTCAAGACCATCCGCGGCAAGCTCCCGGAAACTACCTTGATCCTGGCCGGCGGACTGGACCGCGAATCAGCGGAGACGTTGATAGATGAGGGCTTGATCGACATGGCCGGCTTCGGCGTACCGTTCATCAGCAACCCGGATCTGGTCGAGCGCCTACGTCACGGCCACCCGCTGGCCAAGGCAGATCCGACCACGTTCTACGGCGGCACCAGCAAGGGCTACATCGACTACCCACCGTACAACGCCGTAGCCTGATCCGCCCTCTTTCTGTGGGAGCGGCGTAAGCCGCGAAGCTGGAAATCCAAAGGCCGCCAAGTCCATGCAATTGCATGGTGCACGGGCGCGCAACGATACCCAGCTTCGCGACTGACGTCGCTCCTACAAGGCGTGCATCACCTTGTGCGATTGCTTGGCCGGTTATCCAGCCAACCTAGAACTGCCCCCGTTCCACACCCTGCTTCCACGACTCCGGCCGCGGTGTCCACTCACCTTCACCCAGTACCGCCTCGAGCAGGTTCTGGATGGGATACCCCAGGTGCTGCTCCGCTGCCAAACCGCCGTCGCTCATCTGCGCGGCGGCCACGAACTTGCGGAATGCACGCTCATCGCCTGCCGCCAGCGCGGTGATCTTCTTGGCCAGATCGTAGGAGAGCCGGTTGCCATCATCCGCAGCCAGGAATGACTTCCCGGACCAGAACGCCTGGATGCTCTCTTCGTTCCAGTAAGCCGCGTGTTGCGCAGCGATTTCGTGCGGAAAGTACATCTGTGCGCCGGGTGCGGCCAGCTGTGGATACAAGGTGTGCTCGGTATTCACCGCCAGGCCCTCGTTCAACCACGCCGGAATCGGCAGGTGTTGCAGCAGGCAATGCGTGAGCTCATGGGCGATCACCGGCTCCATCGAATCAAGGATCTCCAAGGGCATCACGAAGTGCCCGTATCCCGCCTTGATGAACATGCCCGAGGACATCGCGTACTCGCCGCCATCCGGATAGTAGTGCGAGACGTAGGCGTAATAATCCTCCTCGTCTGCAAACACCATCACCACGTGCTTGCCCTGGTTCTGTGCGACGGCAAGCTCGCCCAAACTGCGATTGATACGCGACAGCAGGCGCTGGCAGCTGGCGAGGAACACCTCCCCGGGCCGATCCATCAGGTTTGAAAGCAACAGGAAGTCAGTGGACTCGGTGATCCGATAGTGCTCGCCAAGCTGATGGTTCAGCGCCTCCAGCCACTCCTTCGCCGCCGAGGTGCGATGGATATGCACGGCCTCGGCATCCATCAGCGTCGGCGCGTCCTCATCAATCCGCTCCCAGTCAGCGATTGGCAGCTGGGTACCGTCATACCAATGCATCCGCACCGGAACACGTGGCAGCGCCGGCGCTTGCTTCGGCTTTTTCCCCCGTGAAAGATGGGTTGCCAGCCAAGCAATCAGGATGAACAACACCAGGAAGAACGCGACCGAGTACAGAGCGTCATTTCCGGCTTCTCTCTGTTGGTCAGGCGCGGCGGCAAGGGCGCTGCCAGCGCCCTGTATCAGCACAAAGAACAGCAAGGATGGCGACTTCATGATGCGGCGCTCCGGTGGTTACAGCCGAACTCAGAGCTCTTCGTCGCAGGGCTCATCACTTAGCAGCGCAGGATCCACCGGCTTGGTTTCATCGATAAGCGCACGCTGTTCGGCTGTCGGGCTACCCAACCACCACACCCTGCAGCGCGACACCAGACGGCCAACCATCCTGGCGTGCTGCGGCTGGTAAAGCATCGCCAGCTGCTGCGTGTCGCATTGGTGCGCCTGGCAAGCCGTGTAGAACCACCATGTCTCGCTACCCAGGGTCTTTGGCATACCGGGTGCGCTGGGGCCACTGAGCAGCCGTTCGCGCTGCGGTGGGACATGCGGATCGGCGATGTCGCCCTGTGCGGCCTCTTTCAGTAGCTCATCGAATGCTGCAGTCACCTTGGGATCGGCACGTCCGCAGTTGTCCACGGTATTGCCGCCCACAAGGGTAAAGAAGTGCGTCGCCAGCGGGTTCTCCTCGCAGCTGGGTTCGTGATCGGAAGCCGCCGGTGTCGAGGCATCACCCTCGGGGTCGCCCTCTTCATAAGGCGAGGACTCCGTGTCCACTATCTCCCCAACAGGATCTGCACCGGCCTTGACGGGCGACTCGGCCACCGTGGCTGCAGCAGCAATGCCCTCAGCTTCACCTGCCGGCATCTGTTTGCACCCCAGCAGCAAGCCGACAAGCAACGACACTCCAAGAATCCGGACTTTCATGTTCCACCCCAAGCAATCAGTTCGTTGCATCCATGTAGTTCCCGGTCACGCAGTGGGAATCGGCCGATTGTAGCTTCTGGGTCCTGAAATTGAATGGGGGGCTGGCTGGCATCCATCCCGATACTTGAGGTGGCGATGAGGCGAAACCCAGCACCGCGCCCGCTTCACACACTCAAAACCATGTGCGGCTCATTCTTCCTCTGCTTCCAGCCTGGCCGGTCGACTTTTTGCGGCAGTGGTTGGAACACAACGAACGTCGTTACCTCAGCACACACCTTGCCGGAGCCGTTCAATGAATGCCGTTAAACGAATCGCGTTCGCTGTTTCCGTTGCACTCACCACGATTGTGACCGCACATGCCGCGGAGCCACCAACCAACAGCTGGCCCGCCAGCAAGGTGGGCGAAGCAACACCCGCAGTGCAGGGAATGCCGTCGGCCCTGGCCAGGAACCTCGCCACCTTCGATGACCTGGATTTCCGCGTCTACACAAAGCAGCAATGGGATGACCTGCACCTGAGTCATGCCAAGGACATCGTCGTGCACTACCCGGACGGCCACACCACCACCGGCTTGCCCGACCACATCAAGGAGCTGGACTTCATGTGGACCTTCGCACCCGACAACCGGATCACCGAGCACCCGGTGCGCTTCGGCTCGGCAAATGCAGAGTGGACAGCGGTCGCTGGCTTCATCGAAGGCACCTTCAGCAAACCGATGGTTCTTGCCGACGGCACCGTGATCCAGCCGACCAACAAGAAGTACCGCCTGCCGATGGTCACCATTGGGCACTGGAACGCACAGGGGCAGATGACCGAGGAATTCCTGTACTGGGACAACGCCGCTTTCGTGAAGCAGATTGGTGTTGGCAACTGAGGTCGATACCGCTCAGTCCAACGTACCGATTTACGCACTGAAGCTTCGCTGTTGTGGCCCGGGTAGGCGTCGCGCACCCGGGCCACTGCAACCAGCCATCGGGTGATGCTGCTCGCTACCGCAGCTGCTCAGACATGTAGCGCCGAGTGACAAGCCAGAATACTCCCGCAACGCCACAGGTCACCGCACCCAGCAGGCAGACACCACTCCAGCCTGCTCGTGCGTAGGTTGCCGTGGTGGCAATCGCACCCGCCCCGCTACCTATCGCATAGAACAGCATGTACAGCCCGACCAGTCGGCTATGTGCCTGCGACTGCTCGCGGAGGATCATGCTCTGGTTGCTCACGTGCAGCGCCTGCCCGCCCAGATCCAGCAGCACGATGCCGGCGGCCAGTGCCCACAGTGACACAGGCATCAACGACAGCGGCCACCACGCCAGCAGCAGCACAAACAATGCCATCGCGGTGACGGTTTGACCTCGCCCGCGATCGACCCATCGGCCCGCTCCAGTGGCACCCAGCGCACCGATCACGCCAACCAGCCCGAATGCACCAATAGCCGTATGCGAGTAGCCATAAGGCGGCGCACTCAGCGGCAATACCAGCGCACTCCAGAAGATGTTGAACGCCGCGAACATCAGCAATGCCAATACTCCACGGATCTGCAGCACCCGATCCTGCCGCAATAGCCGAGCCATGGAAGCAATCAGCTGCACGTAACGCATTGTCTCCGCGGTCGCGGGCAAACGCGGGAGTCTGCGATAGAGGAAGCCTGCCAGCAGCACCATCACCAATGCGGAAACGACATAGACGCTACGCCAGCCGCCCAGATCGGCGACACCGCCAGCGACCACCCGCGCCATCAGCAAGCCAATGAACACCCCCGCCTGCGCGGCACCGACCACCCGTCCGCGTTCGTTGTCGCCAGCAACACTCGCGGCATAGGCGATCAGCCCCTGCGTCATCGCAGTGCCAAGCAAACCAATCGCCAACATGCCCGTCAACAACAGCCACGGCGATTGCGCCCAGGCGACCCACAGCAGCGCAACCACCAAACCCAGTAGTTGAGCCAGCATCAAGCGGCGTCGCTCCATCCTGTCACCCAGTGGCACCAGCAGCAGCAAGGCCAAGGCACTACCAATCTGGGTTGCAGTCACCACGCTGCCGACAGCGGCCAGGCTGATGCCCAGTGATGCCGCCAGCAGGTCCAACATGGGCTGCGCGTAATACACATTGGCCACGCACAGCCCGCTGGCGATCGCGAACAGCCATACCAGACCTGCCGGCAGCGCATCGCCCGGCGCCTGCATGGTGGCCTCGCGGTGTTCCAGGGAGCTTTCCAAAGGCAAATTCACGACCGACCCAATCCAGTTGCAAATTGCAACCAGTAAGATGCTAGCGGGCAGTGGTTTTAAAATGCAACTACAATGGGCGCAGCCACAGGAGCCGCCATGTCCCGCCGCAGCCCAGAACACGACTCCCCTTGCCCGGTGGCGCGTAGCCTCGACCTTGTCGGCGATCGCTGGTCACTGCTCATCCTGCGCGACGCATTCGACGGCGTGCGCCGCTTTGGCGACTTTCAGCGCGGCCTGGGCGTGGCCCGCAACATCCTCACCGACCGCCTGCGCAAGCTGGTGGACGCAGACATCCTGCAGCTGCATGCCGCATCGGACGGCACGGCTTATCAGGAGTACGTGCTCACGCCCAAGGGCGAGAGCCTGTTCCCCATCCTGGTTGCGCTGCGCCAGTGGGGCGAACAGCATCTCTACCAACGCGGCGAACGTCACTCACAACTGCTCGACAACCGTACCGGCAAGCCGGTTCCGTTGATGCGGCTGCAGGGTTCGGATGGAGTGCTGTTGGCACCTGCGGATACTCGGGTACGCAAGTTGAGTTGATGGCGTGGATGCACTTCGCATTGCCAACTATGCAACATCCAAAACCCGACTCTGACCCCGGTTTTCTTTCAGCTGCCGAAGCGCTGGGCGTAGCGGCTGACTACATCGCTGTTCTGCTGCGCCACGGCCTGAATGTCCGGGGCAACCTCTGATTCCGCTACCCGCTGCCAGAACTGCACAGCCAACTGTGCGGCCCACGCAACGAATGCCGCTTGCCCGGCCCGGCTAGGCGCATTGATGCTTATCGGTGCGAGTGCACGAACATTTCCGGTTTGCGCCGATGGGGCCATATACATCGGCAACATGTCGTAAGCCGGGCACAGGGGGAGCGGGCCGCTGTCGATCAGGTGGAAACCGATGTTGCCGAGATGCATGTCGGTATTGCCGATGAATCTGCCGAACCAGTGCAGCCGTGCCATGTTCTCTGCGGTATCGCGGCTGATCAATCGCTCGCCAACGAGCTGTTCTCCGGCCAGACCCCAGTCGCGCGATCCCTCACCAATGAAGGCCGCATCCAGCGCCAACAACGAAACAAAGCCGCGCCTGCCCAATATGTCCGCAGTGCGATCAAACCTTTCCACTTCAAGGAATACGTGTTCGTCGCTGCGCAGCAACTGCGTGCGGGCAGCCTGAAAGCCTGCCTCGCGCAGCGTGGTCAGTGCCAGGTGTTCGCAGGTAAGCAGATCTGCCCAACGTGCGCCCAGCGGGCTCTGCGATGGCAGCGCGAACTTGACCAATGCAGCGTAACGACCAGTAGCGGTAACCACGGTGGCAGTGAACTTCGGCTGCTCACCGCCTGGAGATGAGCCCACGTCCTCGCCATCGAGGGCTTCCCTGGCGCGTATGGCGTAGACCTCTTGCCGGCTGCCCATGTCCACCTGGTCAGGTGGCGCATCCACATCCAGCAGCGCACGGTCGATGGCGGCCTGCCCCAACAGCAGGTCACCGATACTGGTACCACCATGCAGGATGCCGAGCAGGTTGTCGCGCGACTGCCAGCGCTTCAGGTCCACCGGCACACCCAATGCCCGGCCCAATCGATGGGCCATGGAACGGCCGAGGAAGCCTTGCGGGCGCACGTCATCCAGAAACCAGGGCAGCCCCGGGAAGCAGCCCGCCGGGCCATCCACTTGGCGCATGAGGTTCGGATGATCACCCGTAGGTTCAAAAAGGAAGCCGTCTCCACGCAGCGCATGCAAGCTGCCCAGCTCTTCCATGTTGGCGTCCGGGCTCATCCGGTAAAGCGGCCACGTGTTTGGCCGGACCAGAGCTGTAGCTACATAGGCCGTGGCGCGTGCCTTGCCAACACGGCGTACCTGATCACCGGCTTCGGCTACCAACCGCGATAGCACGGGACGGGAGACGGCGAGCTTTGCGACCAACTCGCCCGCCGGCACCGGATCGCCGCTCTGAAGCAGATCAAGCAGCTGCAGGACGCTAGCGGAGGAAGGACGGGCCATGACCAGCGCTCATTTATTTACGATTCAAGAAACGATACTAGATGACAATGACAACTGCAATACACTGATTTAAATACGTATTGTTCAAAACATGAACGCCATATCCGGTTTATTTCTTTACGATTTAATCCCGATACTGCGCGCTCTCTGCTGCAGATCCAGTTGATCTGGGGAAACCCAAGACCACCTAACGAACCAAGGCCAGGGCGGAAACCCAGTTCTGACCCCGGTTTTCCAGCTAGAAGTCGAAAAGCTCGCCGAGCAGGCCTTTCTTCTTCTTGTGCTTGTAATAGCCACTGTCACGCGAATCGTATTGAGGCGGACTGACGTTACGCGGCTCCGGTGGACGGACCTGGGGCGTATCGGCAACGGATCGCTCGATCAATTTGTCCAGCTCGCCCCGGTCCAGCCAAACCCCGCGGCACTGTGGGCAATAGTCGATTTCAATTCCTTGCCGGTCGGACATGGTCAAATTCACATCCGTGCAGATGGGGCACTTCATCAGTTTCTTCCTTTCCGGGCACAAGTGAAAACAGTGGAACGGCGCAGCTGCGGATCAAGGACAGCCACGATTGGCAACCGCGTCACGGACATTTCAGGGACATCATGCAGTCCTTCAACGCTTGGGCTACACCGCGCCATGAAACGGCTTTGCCGAGCGACAGAGAACCGCAAAATTCTGATCGTTCCTGCGACTACACAATGATCAGATTGCTGCTCATCTGAGCGGAAGGCAGGATGCACCAGCACCACTGAAGAACCACCTTCTCATCAGATCAAAGCAGCGGATTGCGTTGTCCGAGAATAGTGCCACGGTGATGTTCCACCAGCGTTAGTTCGAATCCGAAGCGTTCATGTTATGGCCGCTATGGCGTCTGCCTGCGCGGCCGCCCCCTGTAAAGCAGAACCAATGACTCCCGGGGCTCCAGGCTGCTCTACCGAATAAAGCGCAGTGCGGAAACCCAACTCCGACCCCGGTTCTCAGGTCGGCGTGGATCTGCGAGGATCAGCCAACAACCGTCGACAAGGAAGTTCTGCATGAAGCTGTTCTCAAGCTGCACGACTCTCGTCGTTGCATTGCTGCTTACTGCGCCGCCCGCGGTCAGCGCATCGCAGCCCAAGGCTGAGGCGTCGCAACCAACCACTGCGCGGATACTCGTCCCTACCCGCTTCGAGCATCAGCGCATCCTGGTTACGGCTCGCCTCGCCGATGGCGCCAGCATGCTTTTCTACACCGACAGCGGCGGTGGCTTGAACATGGTCCGCGACGACGTCGCGCAGCGGCTTGGCCTCAGCCCCGGCGCCGACGTGGAAGAAGAAGGGCAAGCTCCGATCAAGACAGTCGAATGGCCCGCGTTCGCAAATCGCGCCAGCATCCCGTCTCCTGATCACGACCGCTTCCTGCAAGGGCGGCTGGCGGTAGTCCCGGCCGAAGGCTTCGGCGAGGGCCCGATGCTCAATGAGGGCTTCCTTGGCAGTCGCTGGTTTGCCGGGCGCGTGTGGGAGTTCGATTACCCAGCAGGTACGCTCAGCCTGCTGCAGGGCTGGACCGCGCCGGCCGGCGCCCGCAGCACGCCGCTGACGATGCTGCCAGACCGCAACATGTACTGGCCGCGCATCCAGGTCGAGATTGATGGTGAGCAACTCGACATGCTGTTCGATACGGGCGCCGAACTGCGGCTGGGCCCAGATGGCGCCAAGGCGCTTGGGCATGTCGAAGGTGCGCGCGTGGCAGGCAGCTTCATCACCGCCCGCCAGTACCGCAAGTGGCGCGACGCACACGCGGATTGGCCGGTGGCACTGATGGGCGATGGAGGCATGCCGATGATCCAGGTGCCCAATGTGCGCATCGCCGGCACTGATACCGGCCCAGCGTGGTTTGCTGCGCGCCCAGACCGCAACTTCACCGAGTACATGTCATCGATGACCGATGCGCCGGTGGAAGGTGCCATCGGCGGATCCGCGTTCGGTCGTTTGAAGATGGTGGCGGACTATCCGGCGCAGATGCTTTACGTGCTGCCTTGAGCGGAACAATTGTCCTGTCGCCTTCCTTTGGAGCTGACCCAGCTCTTACTGGAAGTTCAAAGCTCGCTAAACAGTGGAAACGCCACTCTGCCCCTGTCCTATCCCAATTTTTCAAACTGAGCCAGAGCGAAAAACTCGCCCTGGCTCCAGATTGCCGCGACTGATCAACCTAGATCAGGTCAAGCCAAGAGTTTGCGACTTCAGCTCTTCCTGGCACTGCTCACCAGAACGCTTCAAGCGCGCCTTGAGCTCGGCGGCACTGTTTCCAAGCAACTGCTCGTGGCTGGGGGCATCATCGCTGTACTCCGGAACCCGCGCGCAGAAGCCCTCCGCCACAAGCTTGCCCGTACGCGTGTCGATCAAGCGCAGTTTCACGCTGTAGATAACCCGATAGTTGTTCCAATCGGCCGGGAAGTACGCGAAGCTCCAGTTGACGGTCTGGACATCCAGCAGCAAACCCGCGCCGGGGTACTGCTTGGCCATGGCAGCAGGGTTGGTCGAATCCAGCAGGCCATCCGCCAATCGCACTGGCACGGACAATTTCTCCGCCAGCGCCCGACTGAGCCCATCGGCGATCGCCACCGCCGGGTCTTCGATCTGGTTCTCTCTGACAATCGTATTGCCGGCGGAAATCATCGCGGCAGCACCGATCAAGCCAAACGTCGCTTTGCCGGCAGTCATTGCACCAAACGATGGCAACTCCCGCTTGCTGACGATCACCGTCTGATGCCCAGCCTGCTGCAACGCTGGCATATCTGCCTTCACCGTTTTTGTGCTGACACAGGCAGGCAACATGCAAACTACGAACAGCGCGATAAGAACATGCCGCATACATCCCCCTGGTTGAAATGGAATGCCGGTGCTGCATCACCCCTTCCCCAAGGGCCTGGAGATGTGCCCGGCGCTGGATCATATCCAATTTTGCCCTTGGGAAACGCACCTTTGGGAGCACTGGAAAGCGCGGCGCATCCGAGATCGTAAGAATCGACAGATCGAGTTTACGGGGAGTCGACATCCGCACTACCTCGCCGCCAAGATCACAAAGAGCCAGTGCGAAAACCCGACTCTGACACCTGTTTTCTTCGAACTGATCTATAACCGAGCCCGGCTCCATACAGCCCTCGGCTATACCACACCTTTACAGATCGAGAAGCAATATCAACAGGTCGGGAGTGTCCCCTGACTACCTTATCCGTGAAATCCGGGGCGGTTCACTCTGCCCCTGCTTCCAACTCCTGCTTCCAACTTGGTGACAAATTGCTTGCCCCCAAAAGAATTCATATCAGCGACGTAGCCAACGTGTCGCTCCGCATGCCCCAGAAGGCCCTATATCTCAGCCGAAACTGGGGGGATAGCAAATACAAATAGCGAGCGAAACACAGCGCAGCCAATGTGAACGAAAGAATCGATGAGAACATCTTCCCTGAAACAGAGCTATTGATCCAGACGACCTGCACAGCCAAAGCCAATATGAAGAGGGAAAAAGAAAAGCTCTCCCACATCTGGTAGCCCACAGCAGCACCAGCATCTCTAAGCTCTTTAACGCGATCCCAGCCCAGGCTACCCCAGAGCACACACACCACCAAATAAAAAGTCTCTATAGCCGCATTAACGCCAAATTCGCTTCTTTGCAACATTGAGTAGACCGCCTTGTAGTCAAGAATCCACCCGTGCATTTCGTGACCAAGCTGAACTTTGCGCTGCATCTCCTTGAACTGGGTAAATATCAACCACAAGGTTAAGAAGCCCAGAATGAAATGCATAAAAAAATAGAAGAATGAAATCGCCGAACGCCTGGACCTAGTGTTAAATTCGATTGACTCCAACATCAAACGATCAAACACTACAATTGCACTGGAGACCCGCGGATTAAGCGAAATTTTGTTTCTAACCAAGATGCAATTAGCAGTAGCCATCGAACCTAAATTCCATCACTCTTGATGATATTAGCAATGCCGCTCTGGAGTTCCCAGGATTTCCTAGACAGAGCTAGCCTCTGTTGGGGGTAGCATTGGGAGACAGTCATGTCTGCAGGCAAGATCACCAGCAAGACCCGGCAAGCCTACAAATT